>JALSRY010000687.1 GCA_026984555.1 Phycisphaerae bacterium | reverse complement strand
CGCCGCGTGCAAAAAATCAGCCGCTAACCGCCCAGGCCATGCCGCGCCTCGCCCCGGGCGGCCGCGTGCATGCGCCCAGCTCCCGCCGCCCGCCCGCCTCCTCACCGTCAACCGCCGGCGAACCGACGCCACCGATCCAATCGCTCGCCTCGATCCGGCCCCAAGCAACTTCCGCGCCGGACAGTATTGGATGCAATCCGGTGCCACACAGCCCACCGGATGCAATCCGGTGCCACAAGGCATCGGGAGGTCCACCGGATGCAATCCGGTGCCACAGGGAGCGCAGCGGATGGCGTCTACCGCTTCTTCCTTGAGTTTGATATCAGGAGCATGGAATCCGATGCCACAGAGTATTGAGTTCGCGATTGCCTCGGGCGTTTCGGGGTGGAAACGTGTGGAGCGAGGACGAACATAGGATCGACGGACCCGCGTATCGATGGGCTTCGTGGTCGGGTCGGTGGAAATGTGTGGAATGGGGGCGAACACCGGATCGTCTGTTGCGCTGCGTGTCGCTGCCAGGTCGCGCGGGGAGCGACGGGCGGCGCTCCCGGGCCGCGCGAGGAGCGACGCGCGGCGGTTCGTGGTTTCGTTTGGCGTGGTCAGCATGGACGTTGCCGGGCTCGAAACGCGGTTCACGCCCCCGGTCCGCGAGAAACAGCGCACGCAGGCGCGGGACATGAACGGTGATGAGGATCCATCGCCCCGGCGCGACCTCGTTGAGCGAGTGACGGCAATCCCCGAGCAAGCATGAGAGGCCCAACATATGAAGCGGCGCAACGCATTCCCGGCAGTGGGTTTGTTCTTGTTGGCCGGTTGGTGCCCCGCGCAAACGCCCGGATCGCAGCCAGCGGCGGCCCGGCTGCGCACACGTTGGGCGAAGGAGGTATCGGCGGAGCGCGCCTGGCCCGAGTACCCCCGCCCCCAGATGGTTCGCGAGCGGTGGATCAGCCTCAACGGAACCTGGCAGTACGCCATCGTATCCAGGGATGCGCAGCGGCCGACGCGCTGGGACGGCGAAATCCTCGTACCCTTCTGCGTCGAGTCGGCCCTGAGCGGCGTTGGCCGGCGGGTCGAGCCGGGCCAAGCATTGTGGTATCGCCGCTCGTTTGCGCGACCGCCTGCAAACGGGCGGCTGTTGCTGCATTTTGACGCCGTGGACTGGCAGGCGACGGTGTGGATCAACGGCCGGCGGATCGGCGAGCATCGGGGAGGCTACGACGCCTTCACGTTCGACATCACCGATGCGTTGGGGGAGGGGCCGCAGGAACTGGTCGTGCGGGTCTGCGATCCGACTGATGCCGGCCCGCAACCGCGGGGCAAGCAGGTCTTGCAGCCGCGCGGCATCTGGTACTCGGCGGTGACGGGCATCTGGCAGAGCGTTTGGCTCGAACCAGTCCCGGCCGCGTATATCCGCTCGGTCAGGATCACACCCGATGTGGACGCGGGCGTGGTCAGGGTGGTCGTCCAACCCAGCCGACCCGGACACGTTACGCTGCGCGTGTCGGCTGGTGACGCAGTCGTTGCCAGTGCCCGCGGCCCCAGCGGCCAGCCCATGACGATCCCGCTCGGCGACGCTCATCTCTGGTCGCCCGCCGATCCGTTCCTGTACGATCTCGATGTGCGTTTTTCGAGCGGCGACAGCCGCGACCATGTCACG
>JALSRY010000686.1 GCA_026984555.1 Phycisphaerae bacterium | reverse complement strand
CCAAGAAGGTCATCAAGGGCATCCGCTCCAATGTGGACGAATACGTGATCAACAGCCGCAAGAGCATTTTCCTGCTCGCGCAAGGGCGGTTGGTGAACCTCTCGGCCGCGACCGGTCATCCGGCCAGTGTGATGGACATGAGCTTCGCCACGCAGGCGCTCGCCGCCGAGTGGTGCAAGAAGAAGGGAGCCCGGCTCGACGCGGTCGTCCACGATATCCCGCACGAGATCGAGGACTGGGTCGCCAAGCTCAAGCTCCAGTCCATGAACGTGAGCATCGATCGGCTCACCCGCGAGCAGGTCATCTATCTCGCCAGCTCGGGCGAAGGAACCTAGACCTCGCGTGGTTTTTCGATCCGCACCCGCGCGACGACCCGGCGGGCCGGAAAATACCTTGCGCATCTCCGGTTGCCGGCGATTGCGAGAGGCCGTCCCGGCCGCGCGCTCCGCACCGACTAGGACGCTGCGCCGCTTTCATCGCTCCGAGGAGCACGCTGCTCCGGGCCGTCGCCGCCGTCCCAAGCGGGCTCGCGCAGCCCGTATCGGGCGATGTACTTGTACAGGGTCGTGCGGCTGATCCCCAGCCGACGAGCCGCCTTGGAGATGTTCCAGCCGGCGGCGGTCAGCACATGCGCGATCTGCTGCGGGCCCGGAAGCGAGCCGGACCGGGCCGGCGCGGCGGGCGTGTCCCGGGACACGGAATTGCCCGACCGCGAGCCCGCGAGCACATCCGGCGGCAAGTGGGCCGTCGTGACCAGACCCCCGCGGGCCTTGACGAACGCATACTCGATCACGTTCTCAAGCTCACGCACGTTGCCGGGCCAGTCGTAATCCACCAACCGGGCGAGCGCGTCGGGATGAAGACCCTCGATCGGACGCTCCGTCCGCCGGCGAAACTGCTCGACGAAATGTTGCGCCAGCAGCGGGATGTCGTCGCGCCGCTCCCGCAGCGGCGGCAAGTGGATCGGCACCACCCGCAACCGATAGAACAAATCCTGCCGAAAACTGCCAGCCGCCACCATTTCCGCCAACGGCCGGTGGGTCGCCGAGATCACGCGAATATCCACCCGGATGGTTTGCTCCCCGCCTACACGCTCGATCGTGCGCTCCTGCAACACCCGCAGCAGCTTGATCTGGATCGGCGGCGAAATGTCCCCGATCTCGTCGAGGAAAATCGTCCCGCCGCCGGCGGCCTCGAAACGCCCCACCTTGTCGCGCGCCGCTCCCGTGAATGCCCCGCGGACGTGCCCGAACAACTCGCTCTCCAGCAGCGTTTCGGGCAACGCCGAACAGTTTACCGCTACGAACGGTCCGCCCGACCGTGTGCTGAGGTGGTGGATCGCGCGCGCGACGAGCTCCTTGCCCGTGCCCGTTTCCCCCTCGATCAACACGGTGGCGTCGCTGTCGGCGACCTGTTCGATCAGCTCGAACACCTCGCGCATCGGCTTGCTCTTGCCGATGATGTTGTGCAGCCGGTAACGCTGCTGCAAATCGCGACGCAGGCGAACCAGCTCGGTCACGTCGCGAAACACGATCAGCCCGCCTCGCGTGCCGCCGACCGCGTTGCGCAGCAGGCTTGTGCGGATATCGAGCACCTTTTGCCGGCCCGAGCGCGTGACGATCTCGGCCTCCAGGTCGCGGATCGGTTTCCGATCGGAG
>JALSRY010000685.1 GCA_026984555.1 Phycisphaerae bacterium | reverse complement strand
ATACATGGGAAGCATGCGCGGGCTGGCGGGAGCAACGCGATTCGTGCTAGAATGAGGCCGTGCCGCGGGGGAGCGCCCGCGCGGCCGGCGTCCTTGCGGGGCGTCACGTCCGCTTTCGTTTTCGTCGAATCGGCGGGGCCCGAGGCCCTTTCTCAACATCAGGAAGGTGTGAACGTGAACATTCGAACGGACATCAAGACAGTTGCGGTTTTCGGAGCGGGCACGATGGGAGGCGGGATCGCACAGGTGTTCGCGCAGAACGGCCGCAAGGTGCTGCTGAACGATGCCATCCCGGGCGCGGCTGAGAAAGCCATCGGACGGATCGAGAAGATTCTCCGCAAACTGGTGGACAAGGGGAAACTTGAAGCCGCGCATGTGGACGCGACGCTGGCGAATCTCCAACCCGCGGCGCTGGACGATGCCAAGCATGCCGACCTCATCATCGAAGCGATCATCGAAGATCCGGCGACGAAGTGTGCGTTGTGGAACAAACTTCACCAGATCGTGCCGCAGGACGTGGTTTTCGCGAGCAACACGAGCAGCATTTCGATCAGCGAGCTGGCGGCCGCGAGCGGTCGGCCTGCGCAGTTCATCGGGATGCACTTTTTCAATCCGGTGCCGTTGATGGCACTGGTCGAGGTGGTGGTGGGATTGCAGACGGCCGAGCCGGTAGTCGCGATGACGATCGCCTTGGCGCAGGCGCTCGGCAAGACCCCCCACCGCGTCAAGGACCACCCGGGCTTCGTCAGCAACCGGGTGCTGATGCCGTTGATCAACGAGGCGATCGACTGTCTTCGTGACGGGGTGGCGGACGCCGAGACGATCGACGAAGTGATGAAACTGGGCTGCAACCATCCGATGGGGCCGTTGGCCTTGGCCGACTTGATCGGCCTGGATGTTTGCCTTCATATCATGGAGGTTCTCCACCACGACCTCGGGGAGGACCGTTACCGACCTTCACCTCTGCTGCGCACGATGGTGCGTGCCGGCTATCTGGGCCGCAAATCTGGAAAGGGGTTTTATGACTACGACTAATGCCGCCGCCGAGGTATCCGCGGGCACGCGGGTCGAGTTCGAGAAGAAGGGGCGCGTCGCCACGGTGAGGCTGGTATCCGACGCGGGGCCGCCGCTGCTGACGTCGCCGGTACTGGGTGAGCTGGGCACGATTGTGGAGCGGCTCGCGACCGACCCGTGCGTGCGTTACGTGGTATTTCGCAGCACGGGCAAGGTGTTCTGCGCGGGGGCCGATCTCCAGCGCATCACCAACATCACGGAAGACCAGGGCTATTCGCTCAGTCGCTTCGGCACGAGCGTGATGAACGCGATCGAAAACCTCCCGCAAATCACGTTTGCTGCGATCAACGGCCACGCGATGGCGGGAGGCTGCGAGCTGGCGCTGGCGTGCAGCTTCCGGCTGATGGTTTCGGGGGCGCTGATCGGCACGCCACAGGTTCGGTTCGGACTGATTCCGGGCTGGGGTGCGACGCGGCGGCTACCGATGATTGTGCCGCTGTCGTGGGCGTTGCGGATGCTTTATTCCGGAGAGGCCATAAGCGCGGAACAAGCGGAAAAAATCGGGCTGGTCGACGAAGTGGTCCCGACCGAGGGCGATCTCGACGAAGCACTCGGCCGCTGGTTCGAGATGTTCAAGGAAAGTGCG
>JALSRY010000684.1 GCA_026984555.1 Phycisphaerae bacterium | reverse complement strand
ATGCCCGTCAAACCGGCCAAGCTGCCCGACGGCCAAACCGTCAACACGTCCGACCGCTTCGAGCTGGGACGCAACTTCTGTAACAAGCTCTGGCAGGCGGCGACCGGATTCATCATCCCCAACCTGACGGCCGGGGAGGCCAAAGACCACCCCGACCCGCAAGCCGGCTCAGAACCATCCGCGAACGACCCGGACCCGCGCCCACTGAGCGCGGCGGAGCTCGCCGTCGAGGATCGCTGGATTCTTTCGCGGCTCAGCGCGTGCATCGAACAGTGCGACCGCCGCCTCGACCGCTACCAGTACAACGAGTACATCAACACGATCTACGCGTTCTTCTGGAGCGATTTCTGCGACTGGTACATCGAGATGGTCAAGCCGCGGCTGTACGGCCGCGACGAGTCCGGCGCGCTGGTCCGCCACGACGATGATGCGGCCCGGATCGCCCGCCGGGTGCTCGCCTGGGTGCTCGACCAGACGTTGCGGCTGCTGCACCCGGTGACGCCGTTCGTCACCGAAGCGCTGTGGCGTACACTCGGGTCGGTCGCACCGCGGCGTGGAATCCGGGAGCCGGCGACGGTGGACGGGGCGTTGATCGTGGCGCCGTGGCCGCGGGCGGACGCCTGGCCGCGCGAGCCCGAGGCCGAGCAGCGCATGGCGATGGTGCAGGATGCGATTCGCGCATTGCGGGAAATCCGCACGAGCGTCAACAAGATTCGCGCGGCGAGCAAAGAACCCTCGATCCGCACGTTGCCCCACGCCGTGCTCAAGGCGACGCCGGCGCTCGCCGACACGCTGCGCGACCGACTGGAAATGCTGCGGCGGCTGGGACAGTGCGAGCGGATCGACATCGGGCCGGACGTGGCCAAACCCCCGCAATCGGCGAGCAAGGTTCTGAGCGGGATCGAGGTGTACGTTCCGCTGGCGGGATTGGCGGATCTCGAGGTCGAACGCCGGCGTCTGGGCAAGGAACGCGAGGAAATCGCCGGTCACATCGCCCGGATCGAGAAAAAACTCGCCAACGAAGGATTCGTGGCCAAAGCGCCGGCGGCCGTCGTCGAGCGCGAACGCGCACGCCTGGCCTCGCTGCGCGAGAAACTGGCGGCCGTCGAACGCAACGTCGCCGAAATCGGCGGATGAGCGCGGGCACCCACGACGCTACAGCGCCAACACCGGCACGTCACGCACCATGTTCAACAACTGGTAATCCCCCGCGCTGATGTAACTGAACCCGTCCTTGTGCTGCCCCACCACCAGTAGCCCATACGCCCCGGCGGCCAACTCGCGCTGCACGATCTCGACCACGTTGCCCAGCCGCAACTGGTAGCTCACCGTGTAGGGCTTTTCCCGGCTGGCGGCGACGACGCCCTTGAGATACCGCTCCCCACTGCGGGCCAGGTTCTCCAGAACCTGCTCCTCGCTGGCGTCGCTGAGGTCGGTCGTGACGTGCAACGCCTCGCGGACCGCGCCGATGTCGTCGCGGTCGAGCGCGTGCAGCAACAGCAGCTTGCCGTCATCCTCCACCAGCGCGAACGAGTACGAAAAGTTCTGCGTCTGGCGGAAATTGCCGCTGAGACTGTGCAAAATGCTGCGAAAAACCGCGCGCGGCTCGTCGATCGGCCGGCGCACGAACAGCACCGGCGGCGCGCTGCCCGAGACCAGCGCGTTGACATCCACGACGCGGGCGGCCTCGTCCTCCGGCTCGGGCAGGAGCACGAGTTGGCTGTGCGCCAGCGCGATCTGCCCGATCAGCGCCACCGTCGAGCCGAACGGCTCCTCGGTTTGTTCCAGCTCGTGGGTCCGGGCCACCTCGGCCACCATCGCCGCATCGAGCGCCGCGGGCCAGTGGACCCGGGCGGTGGCGCCGAAGCGCGTCCGCAAGTATCGGGCGAGGCGCAGGATCGACTCGTCGAGGGTGGTGCCCTTGAGTACGACGGTGATCCGTTTGAGCACGACTTCGCGGATATCGAGCACCGGGATGGAGGCCCGCTCGAAAATCGACTCGAATTGCTCGATGGCTCGATCGCGCATGCGTCTGCCCGTTCGCGGCGTTGCTCGTTATCGCCCCGACAGCGATTGTGACGACCGGCCTGGCTCGTTGCAAGCGCACCGAATCGTTCGAAACAGGGGCCGGGCCTGGCGGCGTCTGCCGGGAAGTGGCGGTTTTCGGCGTGTCGGTCGCGGCGCGGGTCGTTGGCCCGGAAGGTTTCCCGAACGGGGCCGGGCGGGGTGATGGGTTTTCGAGATTCTCTTTCCGGGCGGCTTGACAGGGGGCGGAGTTGGCGGCATAATCTTGTGATTGATTATTCAAACACAGTGTTTGCCGATATACATCTGTGAAGGCTGTGCAAACGGAGGTTTGGTGTGTCGCTCGCGAAAGCACCCATGGCTCGTCCGGTTCGGATCGTCGGCGTTCACGGCGATGATCCGATGTCGTATCGCCTTATGGAGATGGGACTTATAGAAGGTGCCCAGGTCGAGGTGGTGGGGCGGGCGCCGCTGGGCGACCCTCTGCACCTGCGTCTGGGTGACTACGAGCTCTCGCTGCGCAGCGAAGAAGCCTCGCTCGTCGAGGTCGGCGAAATCTGAATCGACCGATAATCCCCGCCAGCGGCCGGCATCGGGTTCTGCCGGCCCGCTCCCACGCTTGCCCGCAGCGGACGATTCCGACGGGGCGCTTTCATCGCAGGACGTGTGCCCGTGCGTTGCCACGACGCTGCCCAGTCCAAGCAATCCGCCGCTGTCTGCCCCCACCCCAACGGCACAGAGCCGCGCCCGCTGGTGGTGGCTTTGGTCGGCAACCCCAATATCGGCAAAACATCGCTGTTCAACGCCCTCACCGGCTTTCGCCGACATGTGGCGAATTACCCCGGTGTCACGGTTGACCTCGCCCGCGGGGCGATCCGCGACACGTCGCGTCCGATGCAACTGCTCGATCTGCCCGGCACCTACAGCCTGGCGGCGATGTCGCCCGACGAAATGGTGGTCAGCAACGTGCTCTGCGGGCGGCAAACCGGCGTCCCGCGACCGGACGTGATCCTGGCGATCGTGGACGCCTCCAACCTCCACCGCAACATGTACCTCATCAGCCAGTTGGCCGAACTCGATCTGCCGATGGTGCTCGCGATGAACATGATCGACATCGCCCGCGGCCGGGGGATCGAAATCGACTGCCACCGGCTGGCCGAGCGGCTGGGGGTGCCCGTCGTACCCATCAACGCCACGCGGACCGACTGCGCGCGTCCGATCGTGGCGGCGATCGAACGGGCCGTCGGGGAGACGCTGCGGCCACGCCGGGCGGAGCTGCCCGCGGCGTTGTGCGCGGAGGTCGAGCGTTTGCGTGGAGAGGCGGGCGGGCTTCACTTCGCCGAGGCGCTGCGCGTGCTGATGGATCGCGGTCGCTACGCGGAAGAGCAATTTGTTGCGCGGGGGGGCGCCATGGATCTCCTCCGCCGCGCGCGCGGCCGGCTGGAAGCCGCGGGCGTGGACGGCCTGCGCGCCGAGGTTCGGGCGCGCTACGCCTGGATTGCGGCGTTGCTCGACGGTGTCATTCGGCGACCCGAGCGCCCCGTGACCACCTGGAGCGACCGGCTCGATCGCGTGCTCACGCACCGTATCGGTGGATTCGTGTCGCTGCTGGTCGTGCTTTTTATCGTCTTCGAGGCCTTGTTCCGCTGGGCCGATCCGCTGATGCGGGCGATCGACTGGGCCTTCGGCCGGCTGGCGGGGGAGGTCGGGGCGCTACTGCCTGCGGGGATCGTCCGCAGCCTCGTGACCGACGGCCTGATCGCGGGCGTGGGCGGCGTGCTCACGTTCCTGCCGCAGATTCTGATCCTCTTCGCGATCCTGGCGATTCTCGAAGACTGCGGGTACATGGCCCGGGCGGCGTACATGAACGATCGGCTGATGCGCTCGCTGGGGCTGTCCGGGCGCGCGTTCATTCCCCTGCTGTCGGCGTTCGCGTGCGCCGTGCCGGCGATCATGGGCACGCGCGCCATCGCGAACCGGCGTGAGCGTATGGTTACGATCCTGCTCGCGCCGTTCATGAGCTGTTCGGCCCGCTTGCCGGTTTATGTCCTGCTCACCTCGGCGATCATTCCCGACCTGAAGTTTTTCCACGGCTGGACCAGCCTGCACGCGCTCGTGCTGCTGGGGATGTACCTGGTCGGCATGGTCGTCGCGGTGCCGGTGGCGTGGTTGCTGAAGAAGACGGCGTTCGCGGGCCCGCCGTCGGGATTCATGATCGAGCTGCCCTCCTACAAGCGGCCCCGGTTGCGGGCGATCTGGCAGCGGATGTACTTTGCCGGGCGTGAATTCGTCTTGCGGGCGGGGACGATCATCTTGTTGGTGAACCTCGTGGTGTGGGCGCTGGCGTACTTTCCGCACAGCGCGCAGACCCGCGCCGCGGTCGTGCAGCGGGCCGCCCGCGAAGGCTGGGACGCCGCCCGCACCGACACCGAGCTCGCCGGCGCGTACCTGCGCGAGAGCTACCTGGGCCGGCTGGGCCGGGGGATCGAGCCCGCCGTCCGGCCGATCGGCTGGGACTGGCGTATCGGGATGGCGGTCGTGGCGTCGTTCCCCGCGCGCGAAGTGGTCGTGGCGTCGCTCGGCACCATCTACAACCTGGGACAAGACACCGCCGACCATCCCGAGCCGTTGCACGAAGCGTTGCGCCAGGCGCGCTGGGACGATTCGGCCCGTCCGGTGTTTACGATTCCGGTGGCGCTTTCGATCATGGTGTTCTTCGCGTTGTGTGCCCAGTGTGCCAGCACGCTGGTGATGATCGGGCGCGAGACGCGTTCGTGGGTCTGGCCGTTCGTGTCGTTTACCGGCATGACGACGATCGCGTACTTCGCGGCTTGGGGGGTTTCGGCCGCCGCGACCGCGGCCGGCTGGTGAGACGCGGCGGGGTCAGTGCAGCAGGTCGCACGTTTCCTGGATCAGGCGGGGGACGACGACGTCCCACTCGCCGCGGAGGGTGGCTCCCGCGGCGCGGGCGTGTCCGCCGCCGCCGTAGCGCCGGGCCAAGGCCGCGACGTCGAGCACGCGTTTGCTGCGGAGGTTGACGCGGATGGTTCCGTCGGGCTGCTGGGTGAACAGCAACGTGGCTTCGGTGCAGCCGAGGCGTCCGGCTTCGTTGACGAGATCGTAGGCCATGGATGGATCGGCGCCGACCGCTTCGAAATCCGCGGGGCGCAGCGTCAGGACCGCGAGCTTGCCCCCGGCGTGGAGTTCGAGCCGGCTGAGCATCCGTCCGATCAGACGCACGCGGGCCGGCGCGTCCTGCTGATAGATCGCGTCGTAGAGATGGGCGGGCGCGGCGCCGTGGCGAACGAGCTCGGCGGCGACGCGCAGCGTGCGGTCGTCGGTGTTCGAGAAACGGAACCAGCCGCAGTCCGTCGCGATGCCGACAAACAGCGCGGCGGCCACCTTCTCGTCGAACGCGACCGGCGCGCCGCGCATCCACTCGGCGATCAGCACGCATACCGCGGCCGCCGTCTCGTCGAGCACCCGCAAGTCGCCGGGGCGCACACCGATGGCGTCGCGTGTGGCGTGGTGGTCGATCACCAGCGTGGGCGGGGCGTCGCGCAAGTACTCGACGGCGGGTTCGAGCTGGGCCAGCGCGCACGTATCCACGATGACGACGGCATCGCATTGCCCGAGGATTTCGTCGGCGTGTTGCGACCAGATCGGCCACTGGGCGCAGTCGCGCAGCACGCGGTAGGCGGGGGGCGGCGGCTCGAAAAGCATCGGCACCGGCCGGCAGCCGTAGCGTTCCAACACGTGGACCATCGCCGCCATCGCGCCGAGACTGTCGCCGTCGGGACGCTGGTGGGAAAGCACGAGTGGACGGTGGCATCGCTTGAGCCACGTCGATACGCTGCGGTACGCCTCGTCGAGGTTCATACACCGATTGTAGCAGGCGGACCGAGGGATCACACGTGGCACGATTGCGACAGCTCCGCGAGGACGCGGCCTACCGGGCCTGCGAGTGGGACTTGAAGGCCGACGCCGGCTGTCGGCAATACTGGGTGGGCATTTTCCGCAACCACGCCGATGTGCTGCTCGCCGCGATTCGAGAGAGCTATCCCGCCGCCCCCGCGGACCAGCTCGAGGCGCTGCGCAGGCGCTACGACCAGGCCATCCGCAGCTTCCTGCAACGACCCGAATCGCACGCCCGTATCGACATTCTCACGCTCGACGTGACCCGAACGGCGGTACTGGAGGAGTTCGGCTTCGTCGATCCGTTCCGCGTCCAGAAGGAGCGTGAAAACGCCACGGCGCTGCGGCTGTTGCCGGGTTTGCTGGAGGAGCTGGACAGCCGGGGGGCGGCGCGGCGGGCCGAGACGCTCGCGGGCGCCTTGCTCGCGGGGAACCTGTTCGACCTCGGGGCGGCCGCCGCGCTGCGACACGTGCGTGATCACGGCGGCGATTTCGAGCGCCTGATGCGTTCCCAGCCGCCGCGGCCGTGGCTGATCGACGACGTATGCGCATGGGTTCGGCGTTGGGACGAGCGTCCGTATCGGCACGTGGCGTTTTTCGTGGACAACGCGGGTGCCGATTTCTGCCTGGGCTGTTTGCCGCTGGCCCGCTGGATGGCGAGCCGGGGCGCGCGGGTGACGCTGGCGGCCAACACGGGGCCGGCGCTCAACGACGTAACCGCCGACGAGGCGCAGCGGCTGCTCGCGGAAGCGGCGCGTCTCGACGAGACGTTGGGGGCGTTGCTGGCCGGCGAGCGGCTGAGCCTGGTGGCCTCGGGCAGTGCGTCTCCGCTGCTCGATCTGGCGAACCTGGCGCCGGAGTGCGTCGAGCGGGTCGCCGGCGCCGATCTGGTGATCCTCCACGGCATGGGCCGGGCGCTGGAAAGCAACTACTCGGCCCGGCTGACGTGCGACACGCTGCGTTGCGCGGTCGCGAAGGATGCGGCGGTGGCCCGCTGGCTCGGCGGAAGGCTGTTCGACTGCGTGTTCAAACTGACGACGGAATGAGCGTGCCACGCGAAGACGGGGCGCGCCGCGCCGGCGGGGCATGGTATGATCGTGGCATCGTGATCGGGGATGCACGCACGCTGCTGGCGGTGGACCTGGGGCTGCGAACCGGCTTTGCGCTGTACGCCGCCGACGGTCGGCTGCGCCGCTACGCCTCGCGTCACTA
Organism: Phycisphaerae bacterium; assembly: GCA_026984555.1. Classification (GTDB taxonomy): domain Bacteria; phylum Planctomycetota; class Phycisphaerae; order UBA1845; family Fen-1342; genus JALSRY01. Next base: position 715 of record JALSRY010000684.1, on the reverse strand, counting down.
CGGGACGCCCGCGCGTCTGCGGCGGGCGGCGGGGCGCGTGCTCGGCCAGTACACGGATCTGGCGTGGCTCGTGATCGAGGGTGGGGGGACACTCGCGCGGATCTGGGAGCAGGCGGCCGGCCGCGCGGGCGTGCGCGTTCTCACACTCTACGCGGAAGACTGGCGAAGCGATTTGCTCTATTCCCGCAGTCGGCGCACCGGCCGGCAGGCCAAACGCCACGCCGACCGGCTCGCCCGGCGCGTGATTGCGTGGTCGGGCGCACCCGCCCCCACGTCGCTTCGTCACGACGCGGCCGAGGCGATCCTGGTCGGCTTGTGGGGAGTGTTGCGGTTGGGATGGCTCGATGGGCTGCCGGGAGAGCTCCGCGGCGTCTGACCCGTCCGGGTTCAAACTTCCATGATATCGTTGGTTTTTTCCTCGACGAGCTTGTCGATTTGTTTGCAGTAGTCGTCGGTCAGCTCCTGCACTTTTTTCTCGCCGGTGTGCATTTCGTCCTCGGTCAGCTCCTTGGCTTTTTCCGCCGCCGCGAGCGCCTTGTTCGCGTCGCGCCGGGCGTTGCGCACGGCGACCTTCTGCGCTTCGGCGAGTTGCTTGACGTGGGCGACGAGCTGGCCGCGCCGTTCGGTGGACAAAGGCGGCACGGGCAACCGAATCATCTTGCCGTCGTTCTGCGGGTTGATGCCCAAGCCGCTTTTTTCGATGGCGCGTTCGATA
>JALSRY010000683.1 GCA_026984555.1 Phycisphaerae bacterium | reverse complement strand
GGCAGTTCGTACGCCGCGGGGTTGACCTGTTTGATCCAGCGTTCGGGAGCGTCGGGCGGCTGATCGGCGATGTGCCGCTCGAACTCCGCCCGGAATTTCTGGACCAGTGTTCGAATCGGCCAGGCCGCCCCGTCCGACAACCCGCAGATACTCATGCCCGGCATCATGCCCATGTTTTGCGTCAGATCGACCAGCAGGTCGAGATCGTACTTGCGACCGGCGCCCGCCCGCAGGCGCTCGGCGATCTTGTACATCCACATGGTCCCTTCGCGACACTGCGTGCATTGCCCGCAGGACTCGAACGCGTAGAAACGGGCGACGTTGACCAATACGTCGCGGATATCGGTGTCCTCGTTCACGACGACCGCCGCCGCCGTACCCAAACCCAGCAGCCCGTACCGCCGCACATCGTCGAAATCGAGGATGCAGTCGAGCTCGTCGCAGTCTCGCGCCGGATCCACCTGGCCATCGGGTGGCTTGGGGAACGCGTCGCCCCGCAGCACGCCCATCGAGAGCCCGCCGGGAAAAACCGCTTTGACTTTCTTGCCGTCGCGCATGCCCTGGCCGAAATCGTCGCCGTAGATCAGCTCGCGGACGGTGATCCCCAGCGGGGCCTCGTAGCAACCCGGGCGGTTCACCGGACCGCTGACGCAATACATCTTCGTGCCCTTGGAGTTCTCGGTGCCCAGACTCAGCCACCAATCGACGCCGCGTTCGAGGATGTGCGGCAGGCAGGCGAGCGTTTCGACGTTGTTGACGACGGTGGGCTTGCCGAAGGCCCCCTCGATCGCCGGGAAGGGCGGCTTGATGCGCGGCCAGCCGCGTTTGCCCTCCAGGCTTTCGATCAGGCCGGTCTCTTCGCCGCAGACGTACGCGCCCGCGCCGCGGTGGATGTAACACTCGAGGTCGTACCCGCTGCCGAGGATGTTCTCGCCGAAATACCCGGCGGCGTAGGCCTCGTCGATCGCCCGCTGCAAGATGTGGAACAGCTCGGTGAACTCGCCGCGCATGTAGACATACGCCACGGTGGTTTGCGTTGCATAGGCGGCGATGAGGATCCCCTCGAGGAGCATGTGCGGGTCGTGCTCCATCAGCACGCGGTTGCAGAACGTCGGCGGCTCGGACTCGTCGGCGTTGACGCACAGGTAGGTCACGTCGCGGTCCTTGGGCAGAAACGACCACTTCACCCCCGCCGGGAATCCCGCGCCACCCCGGCCGCGCAGGTTCGCCCGCTTGACCAGCTCGACCAGTTCGTCGGGCTGCATCTTGAGGGCCTTTTCGGCTGCCTGGTAGCCGCCGGCGGCCTTGTAGGTGTCGATCGACGTGCTGCCGGGCGCGCCGACGTTTCGCATCAGTATGCGTTCATAGGGCATGTTCAGCCTGCCAACCAAGCGTAGAGGTCAACTCCGCGTTCGTTCCCGGGCACCCGCCGGTCGGGTCGCCCGCCGGCCGACAACCGGGGCACCGTCCCCGTTCGTTTCATTCCTGCCGCGCCTCCGACTCGGGTGGGGCGTCGTAGAGATCGCTGCGGGGGATGTCGAGTTTGTCGCTGTCTGGATCCGCCAGGATCCGATCGAGGTCTTCCACTTTCACGCACTTGTATTTTTTCTCGTTGACCAGCAGACACGGCGCATGATCGCAAGCCGCGAGGCATTCTTCGGTCTGGAGCGAGAACTTGCCGTCGGGCGTGGTTTCGTGTTCCCCGATGCCGAGCCGTTCCTTGAGCGCCGCGAGAACCCGGTTGCTGCCCATCAGCTCGCACGTGAGCGAACGGCAGACCGTGATGACCTTCTCGCCGCGCGGATGCGTCCAGAACATCGTGTAGAACGTGGCCACGTCCATGACCTGGGACGGGGGCACGCCGAGCAATTCGGCGATCTCGCGCATGGCTCGCAGCGAGCAGTAGCCGATGGCGTCCTGGGCGACGTGCAACGCCGGCAGGAGCGCGGCCTGCTTGGTCGGGTAGCGGGAAAAGAACGAGCGGATTTTCTCCCTGACCGCGTCGGAAAGTCCGGGGCCGAGCTGCTCCTCGGAAACCGCCGTTCTGTCGATGGCCTGCCAACTCACGTTGATTCTCCACGAACGCCCCCGGCAAACCGGGGCCTCCGGCGCGCCGTGCCCGCCGCGCCGCGAGATTTCGCTGCGCCTACCGATCCAACTCCGCCGCGATGATGTTCAGGCTGCCCAGCACCGCGACCACGTCGCTGATCTGGTGTCCCTCGATCAGCACCGGGTAAACCTGGTAGTTGATGAAGCTCGGCGGCCGGCAACGCGCCCGGTACGCGCAGTTTCCGCCATCGCTGACCAGGTAGAATCCCAACTCGCCGTTGGGCGCTTCGATCGCGCCGTAGGCTTCGCCCACCGGCGGCTCCAGCCCCTTGTTCGTCATGATCTTCTCGAAGTGGTGGATCAACCCCTCGATCGAGAAGTAGATTTCGCGCTTGTCGGGGAGCGCCACGTCCTGCTCGGGAAGCACCATCACCGGTCCGTCGGGCATGCGCTGGATCACCTGTTCGATGATCCGGGCCGACTGGCGCATCTCCTCGAGCCGAACCAGTACCCGGCCCATCACGTCGCCCGTGGTGGCGATCGGCACCTTGAAATCCACCGCCGGCGCGCCGCGGCCGTCCCAACCGTCCTCGAAACACAGGTAGGGTTCGTCCTTGCGCAGATCGCGCTTCACGCCGCTGGCCCGGGCGACCGGGCCGGTCAGTGACCAGTTGATCGCGTCGTCGTGGCTGATCACGCCGATGCCTTGGCAACGCTCGACGAAGATGCGATTGCGGATCAACAGGGCCTCGAAGTCCCTGATCGCCGGCGGAAGCACCTCGCGCAGGTAGTGCAGCACCTGATCGGTCCAGCCGTCGGGACAGTCGCGCACCACGCCGCCCACGCGCGTGTAGCTCACCGTGAACCGCGCCCCGCAGAGGTCTTCGAGCAGGTCGTAGATCCCCTCGCGCTCGTTGAAGCCGTAGAGGAAACCCGTCAGCCCGCCCACATCCAGCGCCTGGGCTCCCAGACACAACAGGTGGTCCTGGATCCGCCCCAGTTCCTGCACGATCGTCCGCAGGGCCTTGCAGCGGGGTGTCAGCTCGATGCCGAACAGCTTCTCGACCGCGGTGTGCCAGGCCACGTTGTTGCAGATCGGCGAACAATAGTTCATGCGGTCGGTCACGACCACGTATTGGTTATAGTTGAGGTGCTCGCCGAGTTTTTCGAAGCCGCTGTGCAGGTAGCCGATGTGCGGTGTGCACTTGACGACCCGCTCGCCGTCGAGTTCGAGCTGGAGGTGCAGCGTGCCGTGCGTCGCCGGGTGCTGCGGCCCGAAGTTCAACGTCCAGCGATCCTCGCCGAATTCGGCGGCGGTGTGTAGAGACGGCTCGTAGCCGGTGGCCATGCTCATGGTCGCTGGTCCTCACAGGTCCGCGATCGGCCCGCGGCCGGTCGCGTCGTCTTCGTTTCGCCCCGGAACGTGCGACACGGCATCAAGCCGTCTCGCGGTCGATCGGTACGAATGCTTCCCGCTCGCCCCGCCCGCGCAGGGGATAATCCTTGCGCAACGGATGGTCCTCGATCCCCTCGGGACAGAGGATCCGCCGCAGGTCGGGGTGTCCCTCGAACCGGATGCCGAACAGGTCGAATACCTCGCGCTCCGGCCACTCGGCTCCCTTCCAAATCCGCGTCACCGACGGCACCACCGGCTCGGGATCGTTGACGAACACCTTGAGCCAGAGCCGGTGGCGCTGGCTCAGGCTCAGCAGCGAATACACGACCCCGAAGCGGTCCGCGGCATCGGGATAGTTCAGGTAGTCCACGCAGGTCAGGTCGCACAGTTGCTCGAAGCGGCAACGCTCGTCGTCACGCGCAAAGCGAGCCACCTCGAGGAGCCGGTCCGCCGGCACGCGTACCCAGAGCTGCCCACTGTCGCGACCGTCGGCGTAGCGCACCAGCGGCTGCGGCGCCAGACCCAGCTCCGGAAAACGCTCCTGCAACGCTGCAATCGCTTCGGCAACCGCCATCCTGGGTTCCTCGTTCCTCGTGTCCTTGCTCCCCCCGCCGCGTCTGTTCGTCCGGTCCGGCTCAGAGCACCGGGTTGCTCGCCCGGTCTCCCAGGCTCCGTTCACCAAACCCCGGACCCATCTCCACCCCCGGCGGCGGCTCGATCACCATCTGCAAACCGTGGCCACGCTCGCTGCTGCTTCGTACCCCCTCCTCACGCACGATGCGCTGTATCGCCATCAGACCTTCGAGGATCGTCTCCGGACGCGGCGGGCAACCGGGCAGGTAGACATCCACCGGCACGAACTGATCGATCCCTTGCACGACGGCGTATGTGTCGAACACGCCTCCCGTCGAAGCGCAAGCCCCCATCGAGATCACCCACTTGGGCTCGCACATCTGCGTGTAAATCCGCTGCAAGACCGGCAACATCTTCATCACGACCCGGCCGGCTACGATCATCAGGTCCGATTGCCGGGGAGAAAAGCGGCACGCCTCCGCCCCGAAACGGGCCAGGTCGTAGCGACTGGCCGCGACCGCCATGAACTCGATCCCGCAACAGGCGGTGGCGAACGGCATGGGCCAGAGGCTGTGCTTGCGGGCCCAGTTGATCCCGTGCCGGTGGATCATGTCGAGAGCGTAATCGAGGCGCGTCGTGGCGATGCCGCTACGAGCCGGGGCGCCCTGCTCGGTCAGTCCCATCGGAACACTCCCTTGCGCCATTCGTACACGAACCCCACGGTCAGCAGCAGGAAAAACACGCCGACGCCCGTCGCGATGAACCCCGGCGTGTACCCCGCGTCGTTGAGCTGCCCGGCCAGCGCCGCCAGCGATGAGACCGACGAAGCGGCGGCCGACTCGGCGGCACTGCGGGCCGCCTCCCATTGGGCCACCCCGGCTTTGAGCTTGGGAAACAGCACCGCCCACGGGTACAGGAATATGATCTCGACATCGAATACCAGGAACAGGACCGCGATCAGGTAGAAACGCACGTTGAACCGGCGCCGCGCGTCGCCGATCGGGTCCACGCCGGATTCATAAATGCTGTGCTTGATCGCCCCGAATCGCTTGGGGCCGATCAGGTGGGTCAACGCCATGATGATCGCGGCGACGGCGATCACGGCGAAGATGAGAATCACGACGATGTTATAGCCGTTCGCAGCGGGCACGGCGGCCTCCCTGGTCGTGCACCCGCACGGGTTTCCGCCGACCCGCGCACGCGCCCGACGCAGCGCTTGGATACGTCCAGAGTATAGGGGGGCAGTGTAGAGAGACCGGGTCGATTTCGCAACGGCGGTCTGATTCGCTCGATTCGTTCCGCCCGCTCGGGGCCGGCCCTTTTTTCCCGGGTCGGCTACCCGCCGGCGCCCTCTCGCACCGGTCGGCTACCGGTACGCTCGAAGGTCTCGGCGAGCGTGCGCAGAAGGTCGGCGTAGCGGTCGGAAAGCGCGGCGCCACGCATACGCCACTCCCAGTTCCCGGACGTGGTCGAAGGGTAGTTCATGCGGGCTTCGGCACCGAGACCGAGCACGTCCTGCATGGGCACGATCGCCGTATTGGCCACCGAGGCGTATACGGCCCGGATGCAGTCCAGATGGATCGTCGAGCCGTCGCCGCCCACATACGCCAGCACACGCCGCCGGGGCGTCAGGCCGTCGGCACCGCGCCGTCCGCGGGCCGGAAGTGCGCGGAACCAGCCGACCGTCGTATTGTTGTCGTGCGTCCCGGTATAGGCCACGCAGTGACGCACGTAGCGGTGCGGCTGGTCGTGGCGGGCCTTTTCGGTCCCGTCGAACGCGAACTGGAGCACGCGCATGCCCGGAAAACCCCAACGCTCACGCAACGCCACGGCGTCGGGAACGACCAGCCCGAGGTCTTCGGCGATGATCGCCGGCGGACCCAACGCCTTGCGCACCGCGCGGAAAATCGCATCGCCCGGCGTCTTGGTCCAACGGCCCCGCAACGCCGTCTTCGCGCCGGCCGGAACGTTCCACAAACGGTTGAAGCCGAGGAAGTGATCGATGCGAACCGCGTCGAATCGGCGGAGCATGTGGGCGAAACGCGCCACCCACCAGCGATACCCGGTGCGGGCGTGGGCCGGCCAGCGATAAAGCGGGTGCCCCCAGCGCTGGCCGGTCTTGCTGAAATAGTCTGGCGGCACGCCCGAGACGACCGTCGGATTGCCGTGGGTGTCGAGCAGGTACAGCGACTGGTTGGCCCAAACGTCGCAACTGTCGTGGCTTACGAAGATCGGCAGGTCGCCGATCAGACCCACGCCACGCGCGTGACAATGCTCCCGCAAGGCCTCCCACTGGCAGTCGAAAACGTACTGGACGAACTGCTCGAACGCGATCTCGTCGCGGAGCTCTCGCCGCGCCTGGCGCAACGCCTCGGGTCGGCGGTGGACGAATTCCGGACGCCAGCGGGTCCAGGCGGCGCCGCGATGGGCGCGCTTCAGAGCGCAAAACAGCGTGTAATCGTCGAGCCAGGCGCCGTGTTCGTGGCAGAAACGTTCGAGGCGGTGGGCGTTGGCCCGGCGGCCACGGAACCGTTCGAAGGCTTCCCGCAGGCGCGCTCGGCGAAACGCGAGTACCGGCTGGTAGACGACGCGATCAGACCGGACACGCCGCGGTCCGCCCGTGGATTCAGACAGCCATCCCTCGCGCGCGAGGTGTTCGAGGCTGATGAGGTGGGCTCCGCCGGCGAATCCCGAGATCGAGCTGTACGGCGAGTTTCCCGGCCCGATCGGACCGGTGGGGAGCATCTGCCACCAGCGGTGGCCGGCGCGGGCGAGGAAATCGGCGAAGCGGCTCGCGGCCGGACCGAGGTCGCCGCTGCCGTGGGGACCGGGCAGCGATGTCAGGTGCAGCAAGATGCCGCAGGTGCGTTGGGCAAGCTCGGGCGGAGACGTCTTCGTTCGCGTGCGGCCCGTAGCCGTGGTACGTTTCGACATGAACAACCCTTCCTCTCGTGCGGAGACACGCCGTTTGCCCGCGCATCATGGGCCAATTATACTTGGGTCGGCGGGCGAAGGCGCCGGCTGACCTGAGCGAACCCGATTCGGAATCCCGCGATGGCTGAAGTGGTTCTCGACCGCGTCACGAAGATCTACCCCGGCGATGTCAAGGCGGTGAACGGGATCGACCTGGCGATCCACGACCGGGAGTTCATCGTGCTGGTCGGGCCGTCGGGTTGTGGCAAGAGCACCACGCTGCGCATGGTCGCCGGCCTGGAAGACATCACCGGCGGCACGATCCGCATCGGCGACCGCGTCGTCAACGACGTGCCACCCAAGGACCGCAACATCGCGATGGTGTTCCAGAACTACGCCCTCTACCCCCACATGACCGTGTACAAGAACATGGCCTTCGGCCTGATGCTGCGGCGCAAGTACGGGGCGTGGGACAACCCCCTCGGGATGATCTTCGGACCGGGCAAGTACCGCCGGGCACGCGAGGAGCGACGGGAAATCGACCGGCGCGTGCGCGAGGCCGCCGCGATGCTCGATATCGAGAAGCTCCTCGATCGGCGACCCAAAGCGCTCTCGGGTGGACAACGCCAGCGGGTCGCGGTCGGACGGGCGATCGTCCGCCAGCCCCAGGCCTACCTGTTCGACGAACCTCTGTCGAACCTCGACGCGAAATTGCGGATCGAGATGCGCGGCGAGTTGAAACGCTTGCACCGCCAGGTCCAGACGACCACGATCTACGTCACCCACGACCAGGAAGAGGCGATGACCCTGGGCGACCGCGTGGTGGTGATGAAGGACGGGGTGATCCACCAGGTCGGCTCGCCGTTCGACGTGTACGAGTACCCGGTCAACCGCTTCGTCGCGAGCTTTGTCGGCACACCGCCGATGAACTTCATCGAGGGTCGCCTGGTG
>JALSRY010000682.1 GCA_026984555.1 Phycisphaerae bacterium | reverse complement strand
TCGAGGCTGCCTGTCGATCCGCGACTCGATGTCGTTCGAGCACCAGCCATGCGACGTAGCGGAGCAGATCGACCGTCTTGCCGTCGCCGATGCGCAGGCCGGCCCGGGCGCGATGCACGCGCAGCACACGATCGTTTATTACTTCGCCCAGCGGCGTCGAGTTGAGCAGCTGCACGAGCTGCGACGGTCGCAGGTGGCGAGGATCAATCGGCACGAGCAGCCTCCCGCACGAGCCAGGCGGCGTAGTGCACCAGGTTGAGCGTGCCGTCGGGGTTGGTCGGCGCGCCGGCGGCGATGTCGGCCTCGAGCATCTCGACCGTCACGCGCTGCCCGCCGGCGGCGCTGAGCAGCCGGGCCGCGTCGGCCAGCGGCAGCGCCGTCGGGCTCAACCTCGCGCCGGCGCCGGCCGGGTCCGTCGGCCCCGACGTCGTCGCAACCGTCGTTCGGCTTGCCGAACGCGTGTCGTTGTCGCCCGTCATGCCGCAGTCCTCCCGATCTCGCCCGCCGGGGGCGTCTGGGCCACGCGGGCGTAGGTGACTGCCACCAGCCGCCAGACGTCGCCACACGGGCCAAACGTGGGCCCCGTGCGGCCGTTGGGCGTCGCCACCGGTTGGCTGCGGCCACGTGGGCGGTCGTCGCGGCGGCCTGGCCCGCGCCACGCCGAGAGCGCTTCAGGGCCAACTCGGACCTGGCGCCGAGAACTGCAAGGATTTCTGGAATTCCTCGCAAACTGGCCTTGCTTCCCGCGCCACCCGTCGGCTTCATGTGACTGTACGCATGGGGCGTACGAAACGCGTAGGAGACCACGATGAACAGCACGAAGAAGACGCGAACCACCACCAAACGCGACCAGCAGCTCGCAGCGATCGCCAAAACCATCCTGGACATCCCGACGCTCAAACGGCGCTGGGCCGACCATCTCGACTTCCACGACGTCGCCGTCTGGCAGGTCGAGCAGGCCCTGCGCCAGGCCTACTCGGCCGGCTACGAGGCCGCCGTCACCGAGCTCGACCCCGAACGCGTCGAGCCCGAAGACGGCTGCCCGCGCTGCGGCGAAACCGCCACCGACAACCTGGTCTGGCAGGACGACGCGACGGTGCATTGCACCAACTGCGGCACGCGCTACCGGCCCGGCCAGCGCTCGTAACCGCGACCTGAACGCGAGGGCCTGCCACGCGGCGGACCCGAGCGCCCGGGCCGCATGGGGCGGCCGGCGAAGTGTGGAGGACGACACCATGATCGATTGGCACGAGGTCAACCAGACGGATGGCACCTGTGACGAATGCGGCGAGACGATCGTCGCCGGCGAGTGCAAGCGCATCGACGGCGAGCGGCTGTGCCTCGACTGCGCCGAGGCCCGCGGTACCGACGCGGCCGAGTTGGAGCGGTGGCTGCAATCTGTGCTCGAGTGCGTGGACGAAGACGAAGTCCCCGAGCTGGCCGAGTGCTCGGTCAGAACCTTCACCGAAGCCGGCCTGCTGACGCGCGATCGTGGCGTGGTCGTCACGCTGGCCGACGGTAGCGAGTTCCAGCTGACGATCGTGCGCTCGAACTGAGCGACCCGCACGCGACGGCCTGCTACGGCAGGCCCCAGCGCCCGGGCCGCATGGGGCGGCTCGACGTTCGAAGGAGAATCGAGATGAAGAAGAGCGAAGTGAAAGTCGGT
>JALSRY010000681.1 GCA_026984555.1 Phycisphaerae bacterium | reverse complement strand
AAGAGGAGCTTGGGGGCGTCCATGTCGCCGCCGCCGCCGGTGCCCTTGAGGTTGATGCCCTGGACGACCTCGATGATGGCGTTGGGCAGGCGGGCGATGATGCCGGCCATGATGATGAGGCTGATGCCGTTACCGACGCCGTACTCGTCGATCTGTTCGCCGACCCACATCAGGAGGACGGTACCGGCCATCAGGCCGGTAAGGGCCATGATGAAGAACATGAACGTGCCGCGGTAGTCGGGATAGACGAGCCCCTGGCCGTTGAGGTAGTTGATCCAGAACAGGGCCTGGATGAAACAGAGGCCGACCGTGCCGTAGCGCGTGTACTCCATGATCTTGCGGCGCCCGCTTTCGCCCTCTTTCTGGAGTTTCTCGAAGTAGGGCACGACGGTGACGAGGATCTGGAGGATGATCGACGCGCTGATGTAGGGCATGATCCCGAGGCCGAACAGGGTGCTCTGGCCGAGGTCGCCGCCGGTGAACATGGCGAAGAGCTCGGCGGCCTGCTCGGTGGCACCACCGCCGGCGTTGCGGAAGTGGTGCATGAGCGATTCCTGATTGACGCCGGGGATCGGCACGTAGAAGCCGATCCGGTAGACGCCGAGCATCAGGAGCGTAAAGAGCACCTTGTTGCGCAGGTCCGGGATGCGAAAGACATTCACAAAGGCACGGAACATAACCGTGAAACCTCGGGATTAGGCGACGCTGCCGGCCGCGGCCTTGCGGTTCTTTTTCTTTTCCAACCGACTCGGTCCGGGTTCGGACTTGCGGCCCTTGGCGGTGTTGCGTTTCTGGCGGGCGGCCTGAGCCCGGTCGAGCCTTTCGACGACCTTGACGGTTCCGCCGGCCTGTTCGATCTGCTGGCGGGCTTTTTCGCTGAAGGCGTGGGCCTCGACGGTCAGTTTCTTGGCCAGCGTGCCCTTGGCCAGGATCTTGACGGGGCGATTGGGATCCTGCACGAGCCGGGCCGCACGCAACGCAGCCGCACTGACCGTGTCCCCGTCCGCGAAGCAGCGGTCGAGCTGCGCCAGGTTGACGATCTCGAAGCGCTGCCGAAAGTCGGCGTTGGAGAAGCCGCGCTTGGGAATCCGGCGGAAGATCGGCATCTGGCCGCCTTCGGTCAGCGGACGCACGCCGCCGCCGGAGCGGGCCTGGCAACCTTTGTGGCCGCGGCCGGCGGTCTTGCCGAGGCCGCTGCTCTCGCCGCGACCGACACGCCGGCGTCGCTTGTGCGCCCCGGCGGCACTGGTGATCTGGTTAAGCATCATGGGCGTTATCCTGCTGCGGTGGCGCCTGCGTGGCGACCGACGACTCGGTTTCGACAGCGGTTGCAGCCTCGGCGGGCGGCTCGGCCGCGGGGGTCTTCACCGCCGGGGTGTCGGCGGGAGCCGCCGATTCGGCCTCGGGTTCCGGCTCGGGCGGCAGATCGAGCTTGACGCCGCGAAGCGCCTCGATCTGGTTTCGGGTCCGCAAACGCGCGAGGCCGTTGATCGTCGCCTTGACGAGGTTCTTGGCACTGGTCGAGCCGTAGCACTTGGTCAGCACGTCCTTGACGCCGGCGAGCTCGAGCACCGCACGGGGAGCCGCGCCGGCGATGACGCCGGTACCTTCGCTGGCGGGGATCAGCAGAATCTTGCTGGCGCCGTAGCGTCCCATGATGCGGTGGGGGATGGTCGTACCCCGAAGGGGGACGTCCATGAGCCTGCGGCGGGCCTGCTTGATTCCCTTCTCGACGGCCGGCGGAACCTCGTTGGCCTTGCCGTAGCCGTAACCGACCTTGCCCTTGCGATCTCCGACGACCACCAGGGCCCCGAACGAAAAACGCCGCCCGCCCTTGACCACCGTTGCGCAGCGGAACAGCTTGACGAGCACGTCGTCGTATGGGGATTCCTCACGCGGGGGGCCGGAGCGACCGCCTCGATTACCTCGTGTCGGCATTGCCATGGGCTAGTACCCTTCCAAAGCTAAAACTTCAGGCCGCCTTCGCGTGCGGCGTCGGCGAGGGCCTTGATACGTCCGTGATACTTGCGGCCGCCGCGGTCGAAACAAACCCGCTCGATGCCCATCTCGCGGGCCTTGTCGGCGATGGCCTTGCCGACGGCCGCGGCGGCGGCGACGTTGCCGCCGTAGGCGACCTGGCCGCGCAAGTCCTTGCTTCGCGTGGAGATGGCGCAGAGGGTGCGGCCGCTCATGTCGTCCACCAACTGGACGGTGATATTGCGGTGCGAGCGGCAGACCGACATCCGCGGACAGTCGGGGGTGCCGCTGATCTTCTTGCGGACGCGCCGGCGGCGACGCATGTGCCGGGCGGTCTTGACGAGTCTCTCTTTCATCTCGTGTATCCTCCTGCCGGCGCGGATCAACCGCCGCTGGCGAAGACCTTTCCGGCCTTGCGGCGGACCTGTTCGCCGGCGTAGCGGATCCCCTTGCCCTTGTACGGTTCGGGTTTGCGGATCTTGCGGATTTCGGCGGCGAACTGGCCGACGGCCTGCTTGTCGATGCCCTTGATGCTGAACCGGGCGGGGTCGGAATCGCCGCGGGCGGCCTCGGTCTGGACGTCCACATCGAGTCCCGGGGGGATGTCGATCATGAACTGGGCGGGCTTGTTGTGCCCGCGGCCCATGAAGCCGACGTTGAGCCAGACCTGGTTGCCTTGTTTCTTGACGCTGTAGCCGGTGCCGTACACTTCCAGCTTGATTTCGTAGCCCTTGCTCACGCCCTCGACCATGTTGGCGATCAGGGCGCGGCTCAGCCCGTGGAGAGCGCGGTTGGAGGGCTGGTCATCGGGCCGGCGCACGACGACCTGCTGATCCTCGACGGCGACTTCGATCGGCTCGGGGACGCGCCACTCGAGGTTGCCCTTCGGGCCGCCGACGGTCACGAGCCGGCCGGCGAGTTTGACGTTGACCCCGCTGGGGATGGGGACGGGTTTTTTGCCTACGCGCGACATCGAATCACCACACCGTGCAGAGGACTTCGCCGCCGACGTTCAGCTCGCGACACTTGCGGTCGCTCAGAACGCCTCGGCTGGTAGAGACAATAGCGATTCCCAGGCCGTCGAGCACGCGGGGCAGCTCATCGGTTCCGCGATAGATGCGGCGGCTGGGCTTGCTGACGCGCTGGAGGTCCTGGAGCACTTTTTCGCCGCGTTCGCCGTACTTGAGGTCGATGCGGATTTCGCCCTGGTTGGCATCGTCGATGGAATCGTAGGCTTCGATGTAGCCTTCTTCGAGCAGCACCTGGGCGATGCCGAGACAGACCTTGCTGCGCTTGGCGTGCACGCGGGGCAGACCGACGCGGCTCGCGTTGCGGATGCGGGTCAGCATGTCGGCGATGGGATCAGAGGTTGCCATGCATCACCATCCTTACCAACTGGCCTTGCGAACGCCGGGGATCCGTCCTTCGTTGGCCAGGACGCGGAAACACACGCGGCAAATATGGAACTTGCGGTAGACCGCCCGCGGCCGGCCGCACAATTCACAACGGTTGTACGCCCGAACGGGGTACTTGGGTTTGCGTTTCGCTTTGAGCTTGAGTGCCAGTCGAGCCATGGGTCGGTCAACTCCTGAACGGCATGCCCAGCATCGTGAGCAACTGCCGCGCCTCGGCGTCGTTACGCGCCGTCGTACAAATGGTGATATTCATGCCCTGCTGGTAGGTCACCTTGTCCGGGTTGATCTCCGGGAAGACGCCGTACTCGGACAGGCCCATGCCATAGTTCCCGCGGCCGTCGAAGCTCGACGGGTTGAGCCCGCGGAAGTCGCGCACGCGGGGGATGGCGAGCGCGACCAGCCGGTCGAGGAATTCGTACATCCGCCTGCCGCGGAGCGTGACCTTGAGCCCGACATCGTAGCCTTGCCGGACCTTGAAGTTCGAGACGCTCTTGCGGGCCTTGGTGATGACCGGACGCTGGCCGGTGATGGTGGCCAGGTGGTCCATCGCCTCGGTGAAGCGTTTGGTCTCGCGGGCCTTGGTCACGCCCTCCTGGACCGCCTTGCCCATGCCCATCGAGACCACGATCTTGGTCAGTCGCGGCAGGGAGAGGGTGTTCTTGCGGCCGAGCTCCTCCTGGAGCTTCGGGCAAATCTCGCTCTTGTATTTCTCCAACAACCGTGCCATCACTTGCTCCCGGCCGTCTTGGTTTTCTTGGCGCGCGTGACGTCGCTGAGCACCGTTCCGGAAACGCTCAGCCGCTGTTTGGAGACGATGCGGCCGTTGGCGTCGCGTTCCACCTTGAAACGAACCCGCGTGCCCTTGCCCGTCTTGGGATCCACGGGCTGGACGTTGGAGAGGTGGATGGGGGCCTCCTTGCGGATGCGGCCGCCCTGGGGGTGGCGCCGACTGCGGGCGACGTGGCGGTAGACCATGTTCACGCCCTCGACGAGCACCCGCTGCTTGTCCCGGAAAACCTTGAGTACCTTGCCCTGCGCGCCCTTGTGGGCGCCGGCAATGACTTCCACGATGTCGTCTTTACGAACCCGCGCCGCCATGATTACCACACCTCCTCGGCCAGTGAGATGATCTTGGTAAAGTTCTTCTCACGCAGCTCGCGGGCGACCGCGCCGAAGACGCGGGTGCCGCGGGGGTTCTTCTCCGCGTCGATGATCACGCCGGCGTTGCTGTCGAAACGGACGTAGCTGCCGTCGGGCCGGCGGGTGGGGTACTTCGTCCGCACGATGACCACGCGCACCTTGTCGCCTTTCTTGATGTCCGAGCCGGGCAGGGCGGCCTTGACCGAGCAGACGGCGATATCGCCGACGCCGCCGTCCATCAGCCGCTTCTTGCCGGTGCGGGCGGAGGAGCCCTTGAGCACCTGGATGCACTGGAGCTTCTTGGCGCCGGTGTTGTCGGCCACGTCGAGATAGCTGTACGCCTGGATCATGCGGCACCTCCGCGCGGGGCACGCTCGATGATCCGGACGAGCCGCCAAGCCTTGGTCTTGCTGATCGGCCGGCACATCATGATTTCGACGGTGTCGCCGACGGCGGCTTCGTTGTTTTCGTCATGGGCGTGCAGGACGGTGCGCCGCCGCATGTACTTGCCGTACTTGGGGTGTTTGACCAGGTAGGAGACCTGGACGCGGATGGTCTTGTCACGCTTGTCGGAGCTGACGATTCCGATCCGCGTGGGCCGCTTGCGTCGTTTCGGTCGCGGGGGAGAGACCACCGCCTGTCCTGTCGTTTCCGCTGCCATCATTGCCTGTCTCGTTATCTTTCAGTCGATCTTTCGTGGGGCGTCCCGTTACCGGTTGCGCGCCGCCTGAGCCGTCAGGTGCGCCTGACGTTGCTCGATGTTGCGTTCTCCGCGTTCGCCCAGCACCGTCAACACGCGGGCGATATCCTTGCGTGTCTTGATGATCTGGGTGGGGTCTTCGAGTTTTTCCGTCACGGACTGCGCGCGGAGGTCGAACAGGTGCCGGCGCAGCCGCTCCAGCTCGTCGTGCAGTTCGTCGCTCTTCATCGCGCGGAGTTCTTCGGTCTTCATCGTAATCGGTCCTAGATCGTGTGCCGCCGTTTCACGAAGCGGGTCTTGACGGGCATCTTGTGGGCCACGCGGAGCAGCGCCGCCTTGGCGATGTCCTCGGACACGCCGCCGATTTCGTACAGTACCGCACCGGGCTTGACCTCGGCGGTCCAGTACGCCGGCTCGCCCTTGCCCTTGCCCATGCGGGTTTCGAGGGGCTTGGACGAGATCGGCTTGTGCGGAAAGAGCCGCACGTAGACGCGCCCCTCGCGGTGGAGGAAGTGCGTCGCCGCCACGCGGCCGGCCTCGATGTGCCGGGCGTTGATCCGGCCGTGTTCGAGGGTCTGGAGGCCGAAGTCCCCGTACGAGACCTTGTTACCACGGCAGGCGTTGCCGCGCAGCCGACCCTTCTGAGCCTTGCGCCACTTGACGCGTCGGGGCATATTGGCAGCCATGAGACGCTCCTCCTAGAACCGGCGGCCGCGGCGACGAAATCGCCCGCCGTCCGATTCGGGCCGTTTGATTTCTTCCTCGCCGAACATGCCCTTGTAAATCCACACCTTGATGCCGATCGTGCCGACCTTGGTGACGGCGTGCACGACGGCGTAGTCCACGTTGGCCTGAAGCGTTTGCAGGGGGATCGACCCGAGCATCTGCTTCTCGGTGCGGGCCATCTCGGCGCCGCCGAGGCGCCCGGAGCAGATGATCTTGACGCCCTTGGCGCCGGCGGCCATCGCGGCTTCGCACTTCTGCTTCATGATGCGCCGGAAGCTGGAACGCTTCTTGAGCTGTTCGCCGATGTTCGCGGCGACGAGCTGGGCGTCGATATCGGGGTTGCGGATTTCGTTGATCGAGACGTTGATCCGCCGTTCGATGAGGTCTTCGAGGCGTTCGCGGAGCTTGTCGACCTCGGCGCCCTTGGCACCGATCACGACGCCGGGGCGAGCCGTGTGCAGGATGACCTTGACATCGTCCCGCGTGCGTTCGATCTCGACGCGCGAGACGCCCGCGAAGGGGGGCTTCTGGTTCAGTTCGCGGTCGATGAAGCGGCGGATGCGCTCATCCTCGACGAGGAAGGTGCCGAAGGCGGCCTTGGGGGCGTACCAGCGGCTGCGCCAACCGTCGGTGATTCCGACGCGAAACCCGATTGGATTGCATTTCTGACCCACGGCTTAGCCTCGCTCGTCTACGCTGATGATGATGTGGCTGGTGCGCTTCTGGATCGGATGCGCCCGCCCGCGGTCCTTGGGGTGAAAGCGCTTGATGATCGGGCCGGGGTCTACCCGCGCTTCGGCGACGTAGAGCCGACTCATCGTGGCTTCCTGTTCGTTGGCGTTGGCCATCGCGGATTGCAGCACCTTCTTGAGCATCGCCGCGCCGCGGTTGTGCGTGAAGCTGAGCACCTCGACGGCCTCATCGCAATCGAGCCCGCGCACCATGTCCGCCACGAGCCGCACTTTGCGCTCTGAAATCCGGGCGTATTTGTGTTTTGCCGTCCACGCCATGGCTGTGCGTGCTCCTATTTCCTGACCTCGCGCGTCGTGTGCGTGCGGAAGTTGCGGGTGGGGGAGAACTCGCCGAGGCGGTGCCCCACCATGTCTTCGGTCACGTATACGCGGATGAATACCTTGCCGTTGTGAACGTCGAAGTTCTGCCCGACGAACTCGGGCACGATCGTACACGCCCGGTTCCATACCTTGATCGGCATGGTCGAGCCCGCGTCACGCGCGTGCATCACCTTGCGGTACAAGACCTCGTCGACATACGGTCCTTTTTTCAGGCTGCGACCCATGGATCGTCCTTCCCTGTCGCTACTTCTTGCGACGCAGTTTCACGATGCCGTAACGGACGCTCTTACGCCGCCGAATGATCCGGCGATTCGACCGTGCCCGCGGATTGCGGGTGCGGCCGCCTTTGGCGGGCTTGCCCCACGGGCTGCAATGCTGGCGCCCGCCGTTGCTGCGCCCCTCGCCACCGCCCAGCGGGTGGGCGACGGGGTTCATGGCCTTGCCGCGCACATGCGGGCGGCGGCCCAGGTGGCGTTTGCGTCCGGCTTTTCCGAGCCGGACGTTCTGGTGATCCACGTTGCCGAGCTGGCCGATCGTGGCGCGGCACTCGACCCGCACCTGCCGCATCTCGCCGGAGGGCAGGCGAATCGTGGCCCAGTTGCCTTCGCGGGCCATCAGCGTCGCGACGCCGCCCGCGGAACGTACCAGTTTGCCGCCCTGGCCGGCGGTCATCTCGATGTTGTGGATGTGCATGCCGGTGGGAATGCTCGCCAGGGGCATCGCGTTGCCGATTTTGGGTTCGACCTTCTGGCCGCTCTCGACCACGTCGCCGGCCTTGAGCCCCAGCGGCGCGAGGATGTAGCTGCGCCGGCCGGGTTCGTACTCGATCAGTGCGATGTGGCACGAACGGTTGGGGTCG
>JALSRY010000680.1 GCA_026984555.1 Phycisphaerae bacterium | reverse complement strand
TGATGGCGTGTGTGCTCGCACGGAGCGATTCTCGCGGGGATACGGCTTCCTGGTTGACCAGTTGAACCGGGCAGCGGTCTCGATTGCAGCGAATCTTGCCGAAGGCAATGGCCGCTTCACCAAGGCAGACCGGAAGCATTTCTTTACGGGCTCTTCAGCAGAATCTGTGGGTGAACTGGGGGGAACCAGCTCCGCAGTTTCCCCCAGGCCCCCTCCTTGGGCTTCTTTCCCCTCGCGGGTTGGGGCGCGTGGGGAAGGGTGCTACGGGTGTCGGGTGCTGTTGGCGGACCGGGGTGCATAGGTGCATAGCGGCGGCGGCGTGACGGCGCGGCGGGGGTAACGCTCGAAGAACGTAATTGTCCGGTCGAAGAACAACGCATCGCCCGAGGTTCCGGTAGATTGGTTTTGGAAACAGAGCCAATCGGCGGAGGCCTCGAACGATGCTGGTCAAGACCGTCCTCAATCGCGTTCACAAAATCAAGGGTTTCGTTTACGAAAAGGTCCGCTTCGACGGAAGCCAGATCGAGGTCGAGGTTCGGCCCCGCAAGGGGGCACGCCCGATCTGCTCGGGCTGCGGCCGCCGCGGTCCCGGCTACGACACGCTGGGGCCGCGACGATTCGCGTTCGTCCCGCTCTGGGCCATCAGCGTTTTTCTGATCTATGCGCGCCGGCGGGTCGACTGTCCGCGTTGCGGCGTGAAAGTCGAGCAGGTTCCCTGGGCCGAGGGGAAGCATCGCCTGACGCATGCCTACGCGGTGTTCCTGGCGCGCTGGGCGCGTCGGCTGAGTTGGCGCGAGGTGTCGTTGATCTTCAAGACCAGTTGGGAAAACGTCTACCGTTCGGTGGCCTGGGTGGTCGAATACGGCCTGCAAAACCGCTCTCTGGACGACATCACCGCTATCGGCGTGGACGAAGTGCAGTTCCAGAAGGGCCACCGCTACCTGACCGTCGTGTACCAGATTGACCAGGACTGTCGCCGACTGTTGTGGATCGGCAAAGATCGCACGACCAGGACGCTGCTGCGATTCTTCCGCATGATGGGCAAAGAGCGGACGGCGGCGATCCGATTCATCTGCAGCGACATGTGGCGACCGTACTTGAAGGTGATTGCGAAGAAGGCCTCGCACGCCCTGCACATCCTCGACCGCTTCCACATCGTCGCCAAACTCAACAAGGCGATCGACGAGGTGCGCGCCGCGGAGGCGAAGGAGTTGGCGGACAAGGGTTACGAGCCGGTGCTCAAGCACAGTCGCTGGTGTTTTCTGAAGCGGGTCGCGAACCTGACTCCCAAGCAATCCGCCCGGCTCGGCGATCTGCTGCGTCACAGCCTCAAGACGGTGCGGGCCTATCTGCTCAAGGAGAGCTTCCAAGCCTTGTGGGAATACAAATCCTATCACTGGGCGGGCGTCTTCCTCGACGCCTGGCTGACGCGGGCCATGCGCAGTCGGCTGGAGCCGATCAAGAAGGTGGCCCGCAGCATTCGGACCCACGAGCATCTGATCCTGAACTGGTTCGCCGCCAAAAAGGAGTTTTCCAGCGGGATCGTGGAGGGCCTGAACTGCCGGATCAAACTGACCATCAGAAAAGCGTACGGCTTCAAGACCCTCGAAGCCGCCGAAATCGCCCTCTATTATGCCCTGGGACGATTACCCGAGCCACAACTCACCCACGA
>JALSRY010000679.1 GCA_026984555.1 Phycisphaerae bacterium | reverse complement strand
TGAGCGTCCACAAGTACGCATTGGAGTTGTCGTCGAAACCCGAGCCGATGCCCGCGAGCGAGCCGGGGCCGACGATCACCTCCATCCGGTCATCATGATCGAGCCGGACCATGTCGCCACCCTTGAAGATCGGCACCCCGCCGACGTTGTAGCCGACGTACACCAGCGCGGGAACATACAGATAGTCGTCGAAAACCACCATCTGCGTCGTGCTGTGGTTGGATTTCTCCGGCCCGCCGTGCTCGATCACGAGCACCGGCGCCGCGCCGGCGTCGGGCCCTTCGAGCTTCCAAAGCTCGTAACCGTCTTCGCGGTTGAAGGTGCCGGCGTAGAGATACCCGTTGTACGAGGCCAACGAGAAAATCCCCCAGTTGTGGGGGTTTCCGAAACCGTCGGTGACAACCGCGCGAAATGTCGCACCATCGGTCGCGTAGATTTCTCCGGGAAAACGCTCGACGCCGGACTCGTGCGAGACGGCGAAATACAGCAGGCCGTCGTGGATCGTAAGCGAAC
This sequence comes from Phycisphaerae bacterium, assembly GCA_026984555.1. GTDB lineage: Bacteria > Planctomycetota > Phycisphaerae > UBA1845 > Fen-1342 > JALSRY01. Next base: position 1,160 of record JALSRY010000679.1, on the reverse strand, counting down.
GAATCGAACCCTCGAGGGGGCTTTCCCAAACCTGCTCCCACGACCCGGCATCGCCCGTCGCGCTGCGCCACAGGGCCGGCCGGTTGCCGAATGTGCCCGCGTAAAGGTACTTCACCCCGTCGGAGGCGGCGCGGTATACCGCCATCCCGCGGAAACCCGACGTTTGCCACTGCGGGCCGGTTTCGACGTCGCGGTAGTCGAGGACGCGCTCCCAGTGCTTGGGCCCGAGGTCCGGGCGATAGCGGCGAATCTCCGGCGGACGGAACAGCGGATCCACGCCCATGTCCACGCCGAAGCGGGCGGCCGCGATGTTGATGATGCTGTTGCCGGTACCGACGTACAGGTTGCCGCCGTTGGGATCCTGCTGGTCGTCGGGTGTGAAGAAGGCCATCGACCAGGGGTAGTTGTTCAGGTCGCGGGCGTTGTCCGCCTTGTCGAAACCGTGTTCGCTGATCGAAACGAATGTGCCATCGGTTGATGGAGTGGTCAGGCTGGGGCAACCACCCAACAGGGCGGCGGAGGCCGCGGTCGCGACGACGAGCGTCGCGCGGCGGAAGAACGGCAAGATGTTCATGAATCGAATCCTCGAAACCAGGTTGGCTGCGATGTACGTTTCGGCCTGCGTCCCCTTCGGGGCGACACAAGGCAGAAAGAATATCCGGGCTCGCTGCATCTCGAAAGCGGCAAGACGAGAATGTCGCGCAGAGAATGTCGTGCAACGAGTCGCGGCGCAGTCATGGATTCTGCGGTCTTCTGCTGGATACTGGAGGCCTTCGGCGCACGTGCGGTCGGCGGGAGACGGCTACGCTGCAACGGGCCGCGACAGCCGGGGGGTCGACGCATGATCGGATGTGCGCCGGCGAGGCAGTTTCCGCTACGCCTTGGTGGCGCGGAGGACTTCCTGGGGCGTGGTGTGGCCGGCGCGGACGATCCGCCAGCCTTCTTCGCGCAGCAGGCGCATCCCGCCCGCTTGGGCGACGGGGATCATTTGCGAGGCGGAGCGGCGGTCGAGGATCATCTCGCGGAGTTCGTCGCTCATGGTCATGAGCTCGAAGACGGCCCGGCGGCCGGCGTAACCGGTTTCGCGGCAATCGCGGCAACCGTGACCGTGGTACAGCACCTCGCCGGGTTCGTAACCGAAGTCCGGCGGCAGCGTCTTG
>JALSRY010000678.1 GCA_026984555.1 Phycisphaerae bacterium | reverse complement strand
GGAAAGTGGCAGTCCTGCACCGGCGACGAGCATCTCTACCACGAACCCCTCGTCCACCCCGCCATGCTCCTGCACGGCCAGCCCCGCCGCGTCCTCATCCTCGGCGGCGGCGAAGGCGCCACCGCCCGCGAGGTCCTGCGCTGGAAAACCGTCGAGCAGGCCGTCATGGTCGATATCGACGGCGAAGTGGTCGAGGCCTGCCGCGAGCACCTGCCCGAAATGCACCAGGGCGCCTTCGACGACCCGCGGCTCGTGCTCCACATCGGTGACGCGCTCGACTACCTCGACCAGACCCAAACCGCTTTCGATGTCGTCATCTCCGACCTCTCCGATCCCATCGAGGAAGGACCGTCGTTCAAACTGTTCACCCGCGAATATTTCGAAAAAATCCAAGACGTGTTGGCACCTCGCGGTACCTTCGTGGTCCAGGCCGGACCGGTGTCGCCGCCCGAGCGCCACCTCCACTGCCGGCTCGCCTGCACCCTGCGGGCGGTGTTCCCCCATTGCGCGTCGCTCAGTTCGTATGTCCCGACCTACGCCGCACCCTGGAGCTACATCCTCGCAAGCCCAAACCCCATCGACACCCGCCCCGATCCCGACGCCACCGACCACGCACTCGCAAACCACACGACCGGCGGCCTGCGCATGCTCGACGGTGTGGCCCTGCTCGGCCTGCTCAATCTGCCCAAAGACCTGCGCAGGGCCATCGCCGAGGAAACCGAGGTCTACACACTCGCCCACCCACCCAGGTTCTTCGGCAAAGGCTCCCTGCCCCAGAACCGGGAAAACCGCTAGACACCCCCACACGCCGCCTCAGACGCCGCGGCGCCGCCCCCCCGTGTCTATGCAAACGTGCCGTGCCAGTACCACCGCCCGTCCGTCCGGTCGCAGAACACCCACAACCGACCCCCGCTGCCGGTCAACACCCGGTAGTAATCCCGCCGAACATCCGGCCCACGCCACCAACCGGTTTCGATCCGCTCCGGCCCCCACACGCGCACGACCTGAACCTCACGACCGCGAACCGTCATCGTCACCGGCAAACCGTCTACCCGCGAGCTGCTGACACGAATCAACAACGGGCGCGGCAGCAGACGCGCCGGCCGTGGCAACGCGACCGGAATCGCGGGCGCGACACGCCCGCCCACCGTTTCCGCGAACCGACGATACCGAAACGCGAACTCCGGCTGGTAATCCGGAACCAGCTCCGCAACGACAACCCCGTCCGGCCCGAGCCGGTTGCAAAGCCGATCCAGCAACCGACCGAAATCTTCCTCCCCCGCGGGATCCACCGGCTCGAACAGCTCGATCTGCCCACCACGGAAACGTTCCACCCGCGCCGCGATCAGACGCAAACCCAGCAAACCGGCCGCGAGATCGACCATCTCCAACCGCCGCTGCACCAGCGTGCTCACGTGCTCCCAGGATTGCGTCGCCCGCGACAAAGCAACCTCGAACACGCACGGAGCGACGTCCTCGAACGTCAATACGCAATCGAGACGCACCAACGCCAACACACGCTCCTCAAGCTGGCGATACAGATCCGCCAACAGCCGCGCCAGGATCCGCCCCACCGCAACCCGGTCACGCACCGGAACCTCGAACCCAACATCAACCGCCGGCGGCTGCCCAAACCCACACGCCGAGATTTCCTCGGGGATATCGCCGAGCGCCTGTTGCAGACGCCGAACCAACCCCGCCCCAAAGCGGGCCGGCAACACCGAACGCGGCAGCATCAACAAATCGCCGATCGTCCGGATGCCCAGCGCGTCGAGCTGCGCCGCCACTCCATCCTCGATACGCAGCGCGGCCGGCGGCAACGGCGCCAGCTTGGTCACGGTCTGCCCTACCGGCGCAATCTCCAGCGGCTCGGCTCCCGCCGTCGCCAAGGCCCAAGCCGCTCCCACCGTGTCGGCGATTGCGACACGCGTGTGCAAACCCCGAGCGCGAAACCCCGCCAACGCCCGCCGGCCGATGTTCGCCTCTCCACCAAAAAGCCGCTGGCAGCCCGTAATATCCAGCAAAAGCTTATCCGGCTCGAACGGTTGCACGACCGGGCTGTAACACAACGCCGCACGAGCCAGGTCGTAAAGCAATGCCCGATTCCGTTGCGGATCGTCGGCCTGCGCCACCAGATCGGGCACCCGCGCCCGGGCCTGCGCCAGCGTCAGCCCGATGCGTACCCCCCGACCCCGAGCACGGGCATCCGCCTGCACAACCACAACCACCGAACCTGACCGCCGCGTCAACACCATCGGCGGCGCCGCGGCGTCCGTTCCCGACCCGCCGCCGCTCCCGTTCGTGACGCCGACACACCGCCGATGGTCCTGGTTCACCCCCCGCAGGCAATCCGTCGCCAGGTACGGCCAGTAGACACACATCACGCGCCGCGGCAACTCTTTCGACGCAGAACAACCAGTAGCCCGATTCGCTTTCATACCCACCACCGGCGCCAGCTCCAGCCCGCCGCCCGCGATCCCCCCTTCGAATACGCCCACGAACAGGATACCGAATAAAGACCTAACAATCAACAGAAAATGGAGAGCTGCCAAAGCGAAAAAGAGGCTACATCCAACCCGGGAATCTATTTTGCCGAGACCGGCTGCGACGGACGCAGGCTCAGCATCCGATCCAGCGCCACCCGAGCCCAGCGGCGGGTCTCATCATCGACGCGAATCCGGTTGACCACACGACCCTCGACCAGCTCTTCCAGCACCCAGTAGAGATGCCGCGGGTCGATGCGATACATCGTCGTACACAGGCACTGGATATCCGTCAGCGAGCGCACGTGACGCGTCGGGTAAAGCCGCGCAAGCCGCTGCACGAGGTGAATCTCCGTCCCCACCGCCCACCAACTTTCCTCCGGCGCCTCGCGGATCGTCCGAATGATGTACTCCGTGCTCCCCACGTCATCCGCCTTTTGGCACACTTCCCACGCGCACTCCGGATGCACGATGATCTGGTACGGTTCCGGCCGCGCCCGCATACGCTCGACGTGTTCCGGCGTAAACAACTGATGGACCGAGCAATGCCCTTTCCACAGGATGAACCGCGCCCGGCGAACCTGCTCCGGCTCGAGCCCCCCGTCGGGTTCGGCCGGATCATAGACCACCATGCTGCTCAGCGGCCAACCCATCGCGAAAGCCGTATTGCGACCCAGGTGCTGGTCCGGCAGAAACAACACCTTGTTCCCCACATCCTCCGCATCACCAGGCCGCGCCCCACGCAACGCCCACTCGACCACCTGCCGGGCGTTGGAACTCGTACAGCACGCACCTTCGTTACGACCCACAAACGCCTTGACCGCCGCCGACGAGTTGACATACGTCACCGGAGTGATCGGCATGCCCGCCGCCCGGTGCAATATCTTCCAGGCGACCTCGGCCTGCTCGATCGTCGCCATGTCCGCCATGCTGCAACCCGCGGACAGATCGGGCAGGATCACCTGCTGCTCGCCCCGCCGCAGAATGTCCGCCGATTCCGCCATGAAATGAACCCCGCAAAACACGATGAACTCCGCATCGGCCTGCTCAGCGGCAAGCTGTGAGAGTTTGAGGCTGTCCCCGGTGATGTCGGCGAACGCGATGATATCGTCCTGCTGGTAGTGATGGCCGAGGATGACCAGCCGTTTCCCGAGCTGGTCTTTGAATCGACGAATGCCCTCGCGCAACGTCTGCCCGTCGAGCTCCGCGTACTTCCTCGCCAAAGGCGGCTGAAACAGCATGTCGGCTCCGCGTGGTTGAGGTTGTCGGCGAAATCCCCCGCTCCAGCATCATTGTAGTTGGCGGCAACGCGGACACCAAACCGGATTCCGCGCCGCGGGAGACGACAGCCCCGACGACCCGCCCCGCGCTCGTTTGAGCGCACACGCCGCCCGATTCGCTTCCACGGGCGCAGAATCACACCACAACGCCTAGAATGGTCCCGATGTCCAACCACGATCTTTCACCCGGGAGGTGCCGACCATGCGATCCACCCGCCGCCAATTCCTCCGCCACACGCTCGCCGGCGCGACGATGCTCGGGGCCGGCCTGCCCCCGTCACCCCTCCTGCCGGCGCTGGCAGCGCGAAGCGCCCCGCCGCCATCGCGAAAACTCAAGCTGCTGATCCTGGGCGGCACCCGGTTCCTCGGCCCGCACACCGTCGAGGCCGCCCTGGCCCGCGGACACCAGATGACACTCTTCAACCGCGGCAAGACCAACCCGCAGCTCTTCCCCAAGCTCGAAAAACTCCGCGGCGATCGCTACGGCGACATCTCCGCCCTGCGTGGCCGAACCTGGGATGCCGTCATCGACACGTTCACCTACGTGCCCCGCGTGGTCGAGCGATCGGCGCGGCTTCTCGCCGATGCCGTCGGCCAATACGTGGTGATTTCGTCCATCTCCGTCTACCCGAACTACAAACTGATCGGAATGGACGAAACCGCTCCCGTCGCCACCCTGCCCCCTGAACAGGTCGCCAAGGTCAAAACCCACCGCGACGTCACCGGAGACAACTACGGCGCCCTCAAGGCGCTCTGCGAACAGGCCGCCGAGCGGGCCATGCCCGGTCGCGTCACCAACATTCGTCCCGGGCTCATCGTCGGCCCTCGCGACCCGTCCGACCGATTCACCTATTGGCCCGTCCGCGTCTCCCGCGGCGGGGAAGTCCTTGCTCCGGGAACACCCCGCGATTTCGTGCAGTTCATCGACGTCCGCGATCTCGCCGCCTGGATCGTCACTTGCGTCGAAAACCGCATCGTGGGCATCTACAACGCCGACGCGCCCGCGGGCTCGATCACCATGGGGCGAATGCTCGCGGCGTGCAAAGACGCCGCCGCCGGCAACGCGACGTGTACATGGGTGCCGGCGGACTTCCTCGCCCGACACAAGGTGCGCCCGTGGGCCGACATGCCCGTGTGGAGCCCCGCCGTCGGCGACGACATCGGCTTCGGCCGCGTGAGCACACGCAAGGCCGTCAAGTGCGGACTGAAATTCCGACCGCTGGTCGATACGGCTCGCGATACACTCCGCTGGTTCCGCTCGCTGCCGGCCAAACGCCGCGGACATCTGCGCGCCGGCATCACACCCGAGCGGGAAAAGCAGGTGCTGGCCGCCTGGCATACCCACACGCCCGCGAGTGCGCCGGCCCGCGGCTGACCGCCACAGCGTCGCCTCGTGCCACGGCCGTACCGGCAAGAAATGCGCCCCCCCAACCGCGACCGCCGGGGTGACGAGCTTGCCCGCATCGGGGTTTGCCGCTAAGCTCTTTGCAGTAGGGGTCTTCTTTGATCCTTCCTCTTCTTGGGGTTTGCCCGCTCGCGCGGGTGCTCTCTCTCGAAACGGACCGGTCGCGGAGACTCGATGGATGGCCGGATGCGCGCCGCGCGGGGTTTGTGCCCGCCAGGCCGCGGTCGGCCGCACGCTGCGGCGACAAGCCGCACAATCACGAAAAGAGCTCGAACATCCAGCCTGTCATTTTCCCAGGTTCGGCATCCCGCCCCCCGCTTGCTCGCGTACGACACGCGCGCGCCGGTCCGCGTCATCGCATCGCGATCGCGCCGGCCTGCCGCCCGGCGCCGGCGCGAACGAGCGAACATCCGGGATCACCGGGGATGGCCGCTGGTGCCGCGAGCCGATCGGAGAAGCAACATGGGACGCAAACTCTACGTCGGAAACCTCAGCTATGGTGTCACGGAAAATGACCTGCAAACGCTCTTCGCGGAACACGGAACGGTGGACAGCGCGACCGTAATCAGCGATCGTGGTACCGGACAGAGCAAGGGATTCGGCTTTGTCGAGATGGGCTCGAATGCCGAAGCCGAGGCCGCCATCGCCGCGTTGGACGGTCGCGAGGTCGGCGGCCGGGCGATCCGCGTCAACGAAGCCAAACCTCGCGCGGGAAGCGGCCGCGGCGGACGCTGGTAAACGCCTCGCGCGTTGAAGCCGATACCATGAGCGTAATGCAGGAACGGACGAATCCAAGCAGGACGAGAACATGACACAGCCGCCGGTCGGCGGGAACAACACCCGCAATACAGCTTCCCCGCTTCCCAAGTTTCAGCGTACCGACGAATTTCGGCGGATCCTGCGCGAAAAGGTCAACCGCTACTTCGCGGAGACCGCCCGCCGTCCACGCGACTGCCCCGCCATGTATCTCAAGTCCGCGATTCTGTTGCTCTCTCTCGCCGGGTTGTACGCTCTGCTCGTTTTCGCACCGATCACCTGGCCTGTTGCGATTCCGCTGACCATCCTGCTCGGGCTCACGACAGCGGCGATCGGCTTCAACATCCAGCACGATGGCAGCCACGGCGCCTATTCTGAACATCGCTGGATCAACAAACTCGCCGCCATGACGCTCGACCTCCTCGGTGCCAGTTCTTACGTGTGGGCCCGCAAACACAACACCGTCCACCACACCTACACCAACGTCACCGGCTACGACGACGATATCGACGTCGGCCCCCTCGCACGCCTCACGCCCCACCAGCGCCACCTTCCATTCCACCGCTTTCAGCACATCTACCTGTGGTTCCTCTATGGCTTCCTGCCGATCAAGTGGCACTTCCTCGACGATTTCCGCGACGTGATCGTCGGCCACATCGGCGGAACCCCCATGCCACGCCCCAAGGGCTGGGATCTCGCCCTGCTGCTGGGAGGCAAAGCGGTCTTCTTCACGCTGGCCCTCGGCATTCCACTGCTATTCCACCCGTGGTGGGCCGTGCTGGCCGTATACGCGGGAGCCTCGATCGTGCAAGGCATCGTGCTGAGCGTGGTCTTTCAACTGGCCCACTGCGTCGAAGAAACACGGTTCCCCCTGCCCGACCCCGCCACCCACCGCCTCGCGGACTCCTGGGCCGTGCATCAGGTCCAAACCACCGTGGATTTCTCGCAAAACAACCACCCCCTCACCTGGTTCGTCGGCGGGCTCAACTTCCAGGTCGAACACCACCTCTTCCCCCAGATCTGCCACGTGCACTACCCCGCCATCGCCTCGATCGTTCGCCAGACCTGCGCTGAACTCGGCCTGCCCTATGTGGCCCAACCAACCCTGCGCCGCGGCATCCTGTCGCATTACCGCTGGCTCCGCCACATGGGCCGCGCCGTCGCCTGACCACGCGCGACAACCAACCGCGCCGGCACGACAAGGACGCCGAAGCCCCCCGTCAGGCTACCGCGTTCGGCGGCTCACCGCCGCGCAAAACGACGAGCACGTTTTCGGCGGCCATATGCGCCATCCTGTCCCGCGTCTCGTATGTCGCGCTACCCAGGTGGGGCAACAGCACCACGTTCGGCAATTCGGCCAGTCCCGGCGCCAGCCGCGGCTCGTGCTCGTACACGTCCAGGCCCGCCGCGGCGATGCGGCCCACCGCCAGCGCATCGACCAGGGCCGCCTCGTCGATCACCGCCCCGCGGGCCGTGTTCACCAGGATCGCCGAGGGCTTCATCGCCGCCAGCTCCGCCGCCCCGATCACATGCCGATTCTCCGGCCGCAGCGGAACGTGCAGCGTGAGCACATCCGCCTCGCGCACCAACCGCTCCAGACCCACCCGCCTTGCCCCCAGCTCGCGTTCGAGCACATCGTTGGGTCGCGTATTCGTGTACAGGATCCGCATCCCGAACCCCGCGGCACGCCGTGCGACCGCCGTCCCGATCCGACCCGCCCCGAGAATGCCCAGCGCAGCCCCACGCAGTTCCAGACCGCGCAACAGCGTCGGCGCCCAACCTGCCCACTTCCCTCCCCGCACGAGCGCGTCACCCGCCACCACACGACGTGCCGCGGCGAGAATCAGCGCCCACGTCAAATCGGCCGTCGCTTCCGTAAGCACACCCGGCGTATTCGTAACCCGCACCCCTCGCCGCCGACACGCTTCCAGGTCGATGTTGTCGAAACCGACCGCGTAGTTCGCCACGACTCGCAACGCCGAACCCGCCGCGTCC
>JALSRY010000677.1 GCA_026984555.1 Phycisphaerae bacterium | reverse complement strand
GGCGCTCGGCGAGCGGTTCGAGCTGAAACCGCTACCATCCGCCCCAGGCCAGCCCGCGCGGGACTACCGGGCGGTCGGGGAGGATGTCGCCGGCGTGATCGGGGTGATTGCGCCCACGACCCGGCCCTTTTGTCCCGAGTGTCGGCGACTGCGGGTCACGGCCGAGGGGGGCGTGGTCACGTGCCTGCACGATTCGAATCCGGTGGATCTCAGGGCGTGTTGGGATGGGAAGCGGCTGGATATCGAGCGGGCGGATAAGCTGCTGCTCGCGGCCGTGGAGAAGAAAGCGTTGTGGGGTACGCCCAAGCAGACGGTGACGATGCAGTGCGTCGGCGGTTAGCGGCGAGATCGAGGACAGCTCTTGAGAAGGAAGGTGCGGGATCGATGACAAACAGCCGGTGCAGGGACGAGCGTGGTGCGGATGCCAGCGTCTTGGCGGTGTGTGTTTCGCGGGGCAGCATTCCGAAAAAGCCCGTGGCCGAGGCCGAGGTGGTCGCGTCGGGGCTCGTCGGCGACGGGCACGAGCACGAGAAGCACATCAAGCCGCATCGGGCGGTGTTGATTCAGGACGTCGAGTTGCTCGATGGGCTCCGGGCCGAGGGGTACGCGGTCGGTCCGGGTGTCATGGGGGAAAACCTTACCGTGCGGGGGCTGGGGGTGCAGGAGATGCTCCCCGGCACGCGTTTGCGGCTTGTGGGCGGGCCGCTGCTGGAGCTGACCGAAGCTCGCCGCCCGTGTTTCGTGCTGGACAAGATCGACCCGCAGCTTCAGCACGACGTGGTTGGCCGGGGCGGGGTTTTTGCGCGCGTGCTCGAGCCGGGGCGGGTGCACGTGGATCAACGTATCGAGGTCGTGTATCAGCCCGCGGCGGACGGGGTTTCGGCGGATCGGAGCTGATGTTCCTCAGGGGGGCGGGGGTTCGACACGCATGAGCCGCAACGCCAGCAGCGTCGCGACCAGCCATCCGGCGAGGAAACCCACGGCCATGTTGGTGGCCATCGAGATGCCCGTCGTCGTCGCCATGACGAAGAAATCGCTGCGGGTGTTCTGATCGCGGCAGACCAAGGCGAGCTCCAAGCCGCCCGCGAGCAGCAGGGCCCCCAGCACCGGTTGGGGGTACATCTGAAACCACAGCAGCAACGATTCTCCGCAGAGCAAGGCGAGCACGATCTTGACCGCCCCGAGCATGACGACGCTGCCGCCGGTGCGGGCTCCGAAGCGGTGCTGGCTGGCGAGGCCGCCGGCGCCGTGGCAGACGGGCATGCCGCCCAGCGGGCAGCAGAGCAGGTTGGCCAGTCCCACGGAGACGGCGACCCGGCGTGGCGCGGCGGGTCGCCGCGGATGCAGGTCCGCCGAGAGCGCGCATACGGAGATGACGGAGTTGAGCGTAGTCAGCGGTATCTGGGGGACCGCGCCGGCGAGGAGCCCGACGCGCCAGTCCGACAGGTGGCCGAGGTTCGGCAGGGTCCATCGCGTTCCCAGGTGGAGGTCGTGCAACAGTTGCGGCTGTTTCAGCAGCAGGACGGCCAGCCCCATGCCAAAAACCACCAGCGCGCCCGGCCAACGTCGCGAAAACCCCAGAAGGAGCACGAGTAGTGTGCAGGCGACTCCCAGCAGCAGCGGTTCCCATCCGTGGGCGTGGCTCCCGCCGGCGATCATGTCGGTGGCCTTGATC
>JALSRY010000676.1 GCA_026984555.1 Phycisphaerae bacterium | reverse complement strand
GACGTCGTCGAGCCGTTGGGCGAGCGAATGGACGTATTCGCGCACACGAGCCGACATCCGCAGATCGTGTGCCGGGTGGATGCCCGCAGCGCGGTGCGCGAGGGCGAAACGGCCCGCATGGCGATCGACATGAATCGCGTGCATTTCTTCGAGCCCGCCGCCGAGGGGACCAACCTGAGTCTGCCGGCTGCCGGCGCCCAGCGACACGCATGAGCCGTATCAGGAGCCAAACCGAGCCGGAGTGGCCGCCATGACCAACGCGGACGTGGCCCGAGTGTTCAACGACGTGGCCGATCTGCTCGAAATCAAGGGGGCCGACGCGTTTCGGATCAACTCGTATCGCCGCGTGGCGCGGACGATCGGCGACCTTACGAGCGACCTGGCCGACCTGGCGGCGCGGGGCGAGCTGGGAACGCTTCCGGGGGTGGGCAAGTCGTCGGCGGCGAAAATCCAGGAGCTGCTCGATACCGGACGGTTGCGACAGCTCGACGAGCTGCTGGCGGAAATCCCCGCCTCGATTCTCGACTTGCTCCGCATCCCCGGCATGGGCCCCAAAAAGGTCGCCGTACTGTGGCGCGAGCGTGGCATCGACTCCCTGGAGGCGCTCCAGCAGGCCATCGACGCCGGACGTCTCGATGGCCTCAAGGGTTTCGGCGAAAAGAGCATCCGCAAGATCCGCGAGGGCATCGAGTTCCTCCAACGCAACGCCGGTCGCACGCGGCTGGGCCAGGCGTACTCCGTCGCCGAAACCATGCGCGAGGCGGTCGCGGGAATGCGTGGCGTGCGGCGGGTCGAGCACGCCGGCTCGCTGCGGCGCGGCAAGGAGACGGTCGGCGATCTCGACCTGCTGTGCGTCGCCGCCGATGGCGGGCGGATCGTGCGGCAATTCACCGAACTGCCCTACGTCTCCCGCACGATCGTCGCCGGCGAGACCAAGGGCTCGGTGCTCGTCGAGTGGAGCAGCGGACGCGAGATTCAAGTCGATCTGCGGGTGGTGCCCGAGGAATCGTTCGGGGCCGCGTGGCAGTATTTCACCGGCAGCAAGGAACACAATGTGCGGCTGCGCGAGCGCGCCGTGCGGCGGGGCTGGACGCTCAACGAATACGCGTTGGCCGACGCCGAGACGGGTGAGGTCGTCGCCGCCCGCGAGGAACGCGACATCTACGAAGCGCTCGGCTTGCCGTGGATCCCTCCGGAACTGCGGGAGGATCGCGGCGAATTCGATCTGAAAGATACGCCGGCAAAACTCGTGACGCTGGACGACGTCCGCGGCGATCTCCACATGCACACCGAGGCTTCCGACGGTCACGCCACGATCGAGGAAATGGCCCTGGCGGCCCGCGACCGGGGTTATGCGTACATCTGTATCACCGACCATTCGGTTTCCAGCACGATCGCCAACGGGCTCGACGCCGATCGGCTGCGCGAACACGTCGCGGCGATTCGAGCGGCCAACAAGCGGATACGCGGGATCACGATCTGGGCCGGCGCGGAAGTGGATATCCTCGCCGACGGCTCCCTCGACTACCCCGACGACCTGCTCGCGGAGCTGGACCTCGTCGTTGCCTCGATCCACTCCGGCTTGGGCAAAGACGCCGAGACGAACACCCGCCGCACACTCGCAGCGATACGCAACCGCTTCGTCAACATCATCGGCCACCCCACCGGACGGATGATCA
>JALSRY010000675.1 GCA_026984555.1 Phycisphaerae bacterium | reverse complement strand
AGATCCAGGAAGAGGAGCAGAATATCCAGGATCTGCTCGTGCTGGAGGCCGAGCAGAAAGCCGAGGAGCAGGGCGCCGAGGAGCCCAAGACGCCCGCGGTCGCGCGCGGGACACCGGGGCGGCCGGGCCTCGGGCCGCGTGGCGTGCCACTGGGTCGGCCGGGCATGGGGCTGCGCATGGGGGGCCGGATGGCCGGGGGCGTGGGCATGGGGCGTCCCGGCATGGCGGCGCAGCCCGGCGGGCCGAACCTCGCCGCGGTCGACCGCAGCAAACCGAAATACAACCCTGTCTACCGGGCGCAGGTGAAAAAGGCCCTGAGCATTCGCTGCTACTACGATCCCGAGACGTTTCACGTCAGCACGATCGTGGATGATCCCGCCGCGCCCCCGCCCGACCAGATGTGGTACGCCCAGGTCGGGTTGTGGGTGCAGCAGGATATCGTCAAAGCCATCGCGGCGATGAACGAGCGGGCGGCCGCGGCAGTGACCGAGGGGGACCCGTGCGTCGAGAACGTTCCCGTCAAGCGGCTCGTCCTGCTGCGGGTGCGCGGGTACGAGGTGGGCGGGAAGGTCGGCGAGATTCCTTTCCTCGCGCGCGGCAACACGACACCACCGCCGCCGGAGGTTTCGCCCACGGGGCGCAAGTGCAACGAGCAGTACGACGTGGTGCGCTTCGTGGTGATCGTGGTGATCGACCAGCGGGACGTGCTCCGGCTGATCGACGAGATCTGCCGGGTGAACTTTTACGATTGCATCGACTTCAATTACGAGGCGGTGGATCAACAGGCGGCGATGGCGGAGGGGTATTTCTACGGTACGGCCCCGGTCGTTCAGGCGACTTACGAATTCGAGGGCTACATGTTGCGCGAGATTTACCAGCCGCTGATGCCGGCGGCGGTCCGCACGCTGCTTGGGATTCAGGCTGACCAGTAACCCGGCGCCCCGGCACCGGAAATCCAACACGCGGAGTCCGAATCATGGAACGTTGGCTCAAGCTGGTGGAAAAACATATCGAAAAGGGCGTGCTGGGCATCGCCGTGCTCGCGCTGCTGGCGATGGGCTGGTTGTATCTGGTCAACTCCCCCAACAAGGTCAAGTACGGCTCACGCGAGCTGGGGCCGGGGGAGCTGATGCAGGCGATCAAGGCCGAAGCCGACCAGCTCCAGCAACGCATGCGGGCCGCCGAGCCCGAACCGATCAAAGTCGAGGAGTTCGCCAAGCAGCTCGAACAGATCCACTCGGCGGGAATCTTCTATCGCGACCCGGCGTCGAAAGCGCCGCCGCTGGTCGCCACGCTTCCGCGGGCCGAGTCGTTCGGCAAGAAGATCGTGATGCCCGGCCAGAACGAAGGCGAGGCGCAGGCCGGGACGATTGTGCTGGTCAAGCCGTTGCCGCCGGACGAGCCGAAGCTGCGCACCGGACGAAGCCTGGTCGTGCGCAAGCCGACGGTGATACCGGGATTCGAGGAGGAAGCCCCCAACGCCGAGGAACAACCGGCCAAGCCGGTCGAGACCGCGTGGGTGACGGTGGCGGCGTATTACAACAAGAAGGCCCAGTTCCAGGAGATGATCAAGGCCCACTATGCTCCGTTCCGAGCCCGTGCGTATGTCGTGGGCCTGGACGTGCAGCGGCAGGTCATGCTTTCCAACGGCGAGTTCTCGGATTGGGAAGACGTGCCGCC
>JALSRY010000674.1 GCA_026984555.1 Phycisphaerae bacterium | reverse complement strand
CGCCGGGGCCGTCGATTCGTTCTCCCTCGGGGGTGAGCATGACCGGCTTGACGCCGAAGAACGGCAGCGTGGCCGAACCGGGCTTGGTGGGAATGGCACCCGGCAGGGGGGTGATGAGGATTCCGCCGGTCTCCGTTTGCCACCAGGTATCGACGATGGGGCACTTTTCGTGGCCGACGTACGTGTGGTACCACATCCAGGCCTCGGGGTTGATCGGCTCCCCCACGGTGCCGAGCAGTCGCAGGCTGGAGAGATCGTGCGACTTGGGGAAGGACTCGCCCTCACGCATCAAGGCCCGGATCGCGGTGGGGGCCGTGTAGAACTGGTTGACCTTGTACTTGTCCACGACGTCCCAGAACCGGCCGGCGTCGGGATAGGTCGGGATGCCCTCGAACATCAACGTGGTGGCACCGTTGCACAGCGGGCCGTAGACGATGTACGAATGCCCCGTGACCCAGCCGATGTCGGCCGTGCACCAGTAGATGTCCCCGTCGTGGTAATCGAAAATGTACTTGTGGGTGATGGCGGTGTAGACCATGTAGCCGCCGATCGTGTGCAGCACGCCCTTGGGTTTGCCGGTCGACCCCGACGTGTAAAGGATGAACAGCGGGTCCTCGGAATCCATCCACTCGCACGGACACTCGGGCGAGGCGTCCTTCATCACGTCGTGCCACCAGTGGTCGCGGCCATCCTGCATGTCGATCGAAACCTTCTCGCCCACACGCCGGTAGACGATGCACGTCTTCACGGTCACGCCCTGTTCGGCGGCGAGCTTCATCGCGGCGTCGGCGTTGGCCTTGAGCGCGATCGCCTTGGCGCCCCGCATCACGCCGTCGGTGGTGATCAGGAACGTGCAGGTCGAATCGACGATACGGTCGGCCAGCGAGTCGGGACTGAAACCGCCGAACACGATCGAGTGAATCGCGCCGATTCGAGCACAGGCGAGCATCGCGATCGCCAGCTCCTTGACCATCGGCATGTAGATGCTGACGCGGTCGCCTTTCTTGACGCCGAACTTCTTGAGCACGTTGGCGAACTTGCATACTTCGGCGTGGAGCTGCCTGTAGGTGAGCTTGGCGTCCTCGCCCGGCTCGTTGCCTTCCCAGATGATCGCCACCTGGTCGCCGCGTTTCTCCAGGTGCCGGTCGAGGCAGTTGTAGGTGATGTTCGTTTTGGCGCCCAGGAAATACTTGATCGAGATGTCGCCGCTGAAGTCGTACTCGCGGACCTTCGTCCACTTCTGCTTCCAGAAAAAGCCCTCGGCGATCTCCCCCCAGAAGCCTTCCGGATCCTCGATGGAGCGGTTGTACATCTCGCGGTACTGGTCCATCGACTTGATGTGCGCACGCTCGACAAACTCGGCGGGTGGCTGGAACACACGGTCTTTCGTTTCGACTTCGGCCATGATCGTCTCCTGTCGCTGGGCGACTGCGTGACAACGAATGCGGGGCGTAGGGGGGCTCGTTGGACCGCCCCGCGGAGTACCCCCATCGGCGACCCCGCGTCCCGTGCTGTCGATCGAGAACGCGGAGCTCCATCCGAAGGCTTTTGCAAACGGTGTTCCACCTTTTAAGTGCGTAAGTGCGCATATGTTACAGGGCCGGCGCGGCCGTACGGACATGCCGAATTGCCGCGGCCCCCTTCGGCCGCAGCGACCGCCACCCTTCACCGGCTGGCCCGATTCCCGCCGCACCCGGCGGCGTTCCAGCCACACGGGCCGACGCGGCGAGTGTGAAAAAACACGCAACCCTGTGAACTTTTCACCACCGGCTATAATCTCGCTCATGGAAGACGACCCGATCACCGCGGCCGTTCGGCGAACCAGCCAGCAGTATTTCGAGCAGGTTAGCGAACGCACCACCCTGTCGTGCGGATACGCATACACGAACCCCGCCTATCCCCATGTGCCCGGCTGTAATTTCATCGGTGAGGTGATGCTCGACGAGGACACGCCCGACCCCGTGGCGACCGTCGGTGCGTTCTTCCACAGCCGCGGCGTCGAGTGCTACCAGTGGGTGCCGGCGGCGATCCAGGATGACGATGAGGTGGCGCGGTTGGTCGAGCCCCTCGGGTTTCGACGCCGCCTGCGCCGCGTGTTCGTCATGCCGGACGTTCCGCTTGGAGAGGAGGCTGCCAAAGGCACGCTCCGCATCGTCGGCGGACGGGCCATGCGCCGTGCCTACACCGCGGTCGTCCACGCTCGAAGCGAAGAACTGCCGCAGCGCACCCGCGAGATCCAGCCGGCAGTGCGCGCGGAACTTGCCGCCGAGCTCGCCCGGGTTCAGCTCGAACGACTTGACGATCCGCAATACGATGCGTTCGTAGCGCTGCGCGGCGACGAGCCGGTGGGCGTGATTTCGGTGTACCAGGTCGGATCGATCGGCCGGTTGTGCGATTTGTATGTGGTGCCGCACCACCGCCGCCAACGTGTCGCGACGGCGCTGCTGCGCTTCGCGATCGGGACGGCCCGGCGTTGGTCGTTGCGGCCGATATGTATGCAGGCTGCTGCGGACAACCGGCCGGCGCTGGCGCTGCTGGAGCGGGCGGGATTCGACGAGGCGAGCGCCATCACGACCTTCACGCGGCCGGAGGTCGTCGAGGTCGGAGAATAGGGACGGTGACCGAAGCGTTGATCGAACCGATCATCGGGTTGGAAGTGCACGTGCAGCTTGCCACGCGGTCGAAGATGTGGTGCGGCTGCGCGGTGGAGTTCGGTGCGCCGCCGAACTCGCGTGTGTGTCCGGTCTGCCTGGGGCTTCCCGGGGCGCTTCCGGTGATGAACCGGCAAGCGGTGGAATACGCGATTCTGACGGGGCTGGCGCTCAACTGTTCGATTTCGCGGGTTTCCCGTTGGGACCGCAAGAGCTACACCTATCCCGATTTGCCCAAGAACTACCAGATTTCGCAGTACGACTTGCCGCTGTGCGTGGGGGGGTACATCGAGCTCAAGAGCGATCATCGCATTCTCAAGGTGCGCATCCGCCGCGCCCATCTCGAGGAAGACGCCGGCAAGAACGTGCACGACCTGGGTCCGTTCACGGCGGTCGATCTGAACCGGGCGGGCACGCCGCTACTGGAGATCGTCACCGAGCCCGACTTCTCCAGCGCCGACCAGGTACGCCAGTTCGCCGTCGAGCTTCAGCGGCTCGTGCGTTATCTCGGTGTCAGTGAAGCCAATATGCAAAAAGGCCAGATGCGTTTCGAGCCGAACATCAACTTGCGCATCCGCACGCCGGCGCAGGTCGTGTGTACGCCGATCGTCGAGGTCAAGAACCTCAATTCGTTTCGGGCGCTGCACGGTGCGGTTTCCTACGAGCTGAAACGCCAGCGGGAAGCGTGGCGTACAAGTGGTGTCACGGCGGCGACGGGAAACAAGACCAACCGCGGTTGGGACGACGACCGCCAAGTGACCGTCCCCCAGCGAGAGAAGGAAGAAGCTTACGATTACCGCTATTTCCCCGATCCCGACCTCGTCCCACTTACCACCAGCGCCGAGCACGTCGAGTACCGCCGCGGGCAACTGCCCGAGCTCCCGATCCCCCGCACGGAGCGATTCATCAGCGAATACAAGCTGCCACCACGCGACGCGCCCGCGCTGGTCGATTGCCGCATGACGGCCGACCTCCTCGATGCGGCGGCCGAAGCGGGCGGCCACAAGGAGATCCTCGGCAAGCACTTCCTCGGGTTCTGGGCTCGGTTCGCCAACGAGCGGCATACCACCATCGCCGGGCTTGGCCTCACGGCCCGGCGGATGGCCGAGTTGGCCAACCTCGTGGGCGACGGCAAGATCAGCACCACCGCCGCCCGTCAGATTGCCCACGCGATGGTCCAGCGGGTCGATGAACTGCTCGCATCACGACCAGCGGCTACGCCGCGGCCCGCGCCGGGCCATTGCGACACACTCCGAGACCCGGTGGATTCGCCGGACCTCGACCCCGTTCGGCTGGCGGAAAAGCTGCGACTGCTGCAAAGCTCGGACGTCGGCGAGATTCAGCACTGGGTGGATCGAGTGTTCGCCGCCCATCCACAGGCGGTCCGCGATGCCCGGCGCAACCCCAAGAAGCGCAAGCCCGCGCGCGGGTTTCTGTTGGGGCAGGTCATGAAAACGTCCGGCGGCAAGGCCGACCCGAAGATCGCCGGGAGGCTGATCGACGAAAAGCTGCACGCCGACGAGTAGCGGCGCATGACCGGCATGCCCGGGAACCCTTGCCCGCTTTGGCGGCGGGATGCGCTTGGCCAGTCCTTACGCCGGGGCCGGCACTCCCGCGATCCCCGTCGCTGTGGGTGGGGTGGCAGGGACTTGCCATGCCGGCTCTCGACGTTATCCGCCCCAGTCCACCTGAAGCTGCGCGTAGTCGCGCATATCCACGTCGTCGTCCCCGTCGGTGTCGCCGCCGAGGCAGAAGTTGCCCTCGGCATAGGTGTTGTCCGGGCCGCCGAGGCAAAACAGGTGTGCGCTGACGTCGTTGAAGTCCACATCACCATCGCCGTCCATGTCGCAGCAACCGTTCGAGCAGCCGCCGAACTGGGTGGCCAACTGGTCCCAAAGCTCGGGCCGGGCGCCGTCGTAGCCCAGCGCCCACATGCCGACGCCCTGGAGATCGTGGTCGATCGCGAGGTCGTACTTGAGTCCGAGGCTCTGGGCGTTGTCGAACCAGACCTGGTTCCAATTGGTTCCGTCGAACCAGCGGTACCACGGCGTTTGGGAGAGGTCCTCCCAGATCACGCCGTAGGTTTGCGAGGCGGGCTCGTCGTCGTAGAACCATGTGGGGCCGAGGTAGCTGGTGACGCTGGAACGAGCATCGGAGGTTGTCGTCTTCCAATGGTGCCCATAGTAGGGCACGCCGAGGATCAGTTTTTCGGGGTTGTTCTGGGTGACCTGGGCGTACTGCGTGAGCACGGTGTTGGTGATGTTGTAGGTGCCGCCGGTGAGCGGGGCGTTGGGGCCGGAGGTGGAGCTCCAGCTACCCCAGAAGGCATAGCCCATGATAAAGATGCCGTCGCAACTGGCCGCGAGGCCGGGCAGGTCCCATTCGTTGCTCCAGTTGACGGCGGGGCCGGCGAACGTCACTTCGCTGCCGGGCAGCTCGTTGTGCAGATAGTTGGTCAGGTCGAACATGAACGAGTTGATGTGCGCCTTCCATGCCGACCCGCCGCCTTCGAAGTCGATGTTCAGGCCGTCGGCCGCGCCTTCGAGCATCTTGGCCTTGATGTTCGCGAAAAAGTTGTTTTTATAGGTAGAATTAGTAATAAGTGTGTAAATATCGCTGGAGTCGAACAGGGTCGCTACCAGCACGATCTTGACACCGTTGGCGTGCGCCGTGTTGATGACGCTGGTCCACGGCCAGCCATGATCGTCGCCGAGCGATCCGTTGGCGTTGACCTCGACCGAGAAGCAGGCGATGTGCGTCAGCAGATCGTAGTGGAGGTTTGCCGAGCTCGACCAGTACGGCAGGTAGCCGAACACGGTGGCGCACGGGTGCGATGCTGTCGCGGCCCGCGGCCGGAGGGGGAGGATCGGTTCGCCGGGCCGGCCCAGGAGGTCGGCGGATGTCGGCGTGTCACGGTGCAACGCCGCCTCGATCTGGTGGATCGTCCGCGGCTCTTCGGGGACCTGGGCCACCGCGACCGTGGCGAGCATCAGACAGATCACAATGAGCGACCACATGCGCATCAGGTTTCCTTTGCCGTCGTCTCGGTCCCGCCCGGCCGGTGGCCACGGGCCGAAAGGTGTATCTCGAATCCCCCCATGCGGTTACCTACTATCGAGCGTAGCGGGTGCGACCGGCATCTTCAAGAAACTTCTCACCAGCCGCCGGCGCAAGAGCCGCGGGCCGTGGGGGAAGAACCCGGATGTCCCACCGCGCCGGCGTCGCCGACAGCGGCAGGTGTGCAGCGGCGTGCATTGGGACCGCCGATCCGAGCGGCCTGAACGGGAATTGGGGAGTATCATTTTCGGACCCGCCGGCGGGCGAAAAAACTCGGACGGCGGAGCTGTCGCTGGGGCAGACCAAGTGTTTGACGGGCTCGTGGACGCCATTCCTCAGTCCAACCATCGCTTGTCCTTCAGTTTCCGCGGCAAGTATTCCTCCGTAATGAAGCTGAAGTGCTTGTTGCTCAGCGCTTCGAGCTCGAGCTTCTTGCCGATCGCTTCCATGTACTTGATCTCGCGCTGCCACGCCCGCTTGGCGAACCACGGATACTTGCGGATTTCCTTCGCCCGCCGGCGGTCCTCCGGCGTCAGCGGCATCGCCACGTGCGCGGGGATGTCGAACCGCTCGGCGTCGAAGCTGCTCATGCCGATGAAACGCGCCGCGGGGATCGCCATCCGCTGGCTCTCGAACGCCAGGTTGATCGAGCCCTGCTTGAGCACGCTGTAGATGTAGTACCCCCACGGGTCGTTATCGACCAGCACGTACACGGGCAGGCCCAACTCGTGGTGCATTCGGAACATCAGCCGCCTGACGCCGCGCGGCGGCTGGCCCCCGCCGTGGATAATCATGCACTTGTTCTTTTCCCAGTAGCGGTCCTTGTTGAATCTCTGCCAGACGGCGCCTTTTTCGATCAGCAGGACGTACTTGGCGGCGGTCTTCTTGAACTGGATCACGTCGGGCTCGACGATGCTGGGGACGGCCCAGCCGCCGGAGCCCATCGCCGAGAGGTTGATCGTGTCGCCGTTGTCCACGATCGTCATGGGGCCGACCATCGCGCCTTTGGTTTCAGCGTGGACGCCCAGCTCTTCGCGCAGGGCGGCGACGGCGACCTCGATATCCTCGATGATCGGATCGGACTCGCTTTGCTCGGCGAAGATCAGCTCTTTGGCCTTGCCGTCGGCGGACTTGATCGGCACTTTCAGGTTGTAGAACAGGTCACGGATGCTGGTCGAGTCGCCGGCGTCGATCAGCATTTTGCAGACCTCGGCGACGCGAATCGTCTGCATGAACTTCTTGGCTTGGCTTCCCTCGCCTTTTCGCCGACCCAGCAGAGAGAAAAACGCCCGGCGCTGTTTGCCGTCAAGCAGCTCGATGATGCCCTTCTTTTCGTTGAAACGCACGTTGGAAAGTGTGCGTGAGGGGATCTCCACGTGAGGGTCTTCACGCTGATGCACTTGTTCGACGACGCTGCGCGCAAGCTCGATGATTCGCTTGCCGGCGGCGGCACGATCGCGCCGCGGCGCACGCCGGCGCGTGGCGGTTTTTGTCGACGCCTTGGCGGATTTCGTTGCTCCGGTCTTGGCCTTCGCCACGGTCGCTTCCTCCACAGGCCCCCGTCTGATCCTCGCTCGCGATTATGCCGCAACGGGCGAGAGCGGCAACCCAGCGAGTCGCGTCCATGCGTCGAATCGCGCGAGCGGGGCGCGCGTGTTGCGGTTGCACAAGGGGTTAGCCGGGGCGATTACCGCCCGGATCCGCGGTCACGCCGTGGTAAGAGTCGGTGGGGTGCTGGAACGCGCACGCGCGTTGCTATTTGGCGGTCGTGTCGATCCGGTCGACGCCGATGCCGGCGATGTCCCCCGGCGATCCGATGAAGGCCAACAGAGCGCCCGCGTTTTCACGCCAGCATTGGGCGGCGTCGAGGTCGCGCGGCAGCTCGAGCGTGATGACCGGGAGCCCCATATCACGCCCCGCCCAGCTCCCGAAGCTTCCCGGCGTGGGGTATCCCATCGTGTCGCGGACGGGGTAGCCGTTGTGCCGTGCCATGCGCAACGCGATTTCGCGGGCCGGGCCATCATAATTGTCGCAGTGCCGGCCGCGCGCGATCGAGTGGATCGAGACGATGCGGCTGGGGTGGATCATCTTGACCGCGCGGATGAGGGCTTGCGTCTCGGGCTCGCTGCCGGCGAACGGGCCGTGGCTGGGGCCGGGGCGCCAGTTCCGAGCCGGAAAATTGCGATTCAGATCGACGCCGTGGGCGTTCGTTCGGCGACCGGCGGCCAAGCCGTCCGG
>JALSRY010000673.1 GCA_026984555.1 Phycisphaerae bacterium | reverse complement strand
AGAGAGTCGAACGACAACCACGAAGCGCCCGGCCCGGCCTCCACGCCGCCGCCGGGCGCTTCGCGTGCGCCACCAGCCAACCAGACTCCGGCGCCGCACCCGCGTTTCTCCCGACGCCGCGCGAAGTCCACCCGCCCGGGCGGCGGCTCGACGGCGCGGAACGTTTTGCGGTTGGGGGTGGCGCGCATAGCATATGGCAGGGCCGGGCGATTCTTTTGGGGTGTGCAGAGGACATGATGGCGACGACGACGGGGTTTGCCTGGACACCGTTTTTCCGCGCTCTGGCGGCGGCGCGGGAGCGCGTGCTCATGCTCGACTACGATGGTACGCTGGCCCCGTTCCGGGTAGATCGCGACAAAGCTCGCATATATCCGGAGTTACGGCCGATTCTGTCGCGATTGGCCCGCTCGTCCAAGACCCGCCTCATCATCATCAGCGGGCGGTCGCTCGCCGATCTGGGCCGCTTGCTCGATCTCGACCCGCTGCCCGAGTTGTGGGGTTCGCACGGCTGGGAGCGGCGAACTGCCGATGGAATATCGGGTGGTCCCCCGCTCGACGCCGTCACGCGGGACCGACTCGCGACCGCACTGGCGCGCGTGCGGGCGTTCGCGCCGCCAGAATGTTGCGAGGTCAAGCCGGCGGGGATCGCGCTGCATTGGCGGGGGCTCGCGGCGGGGCAGGTGGAGGTGCTTCGCCGGCGCGTGGAGGATGCGTGGGGGCCACTGGCCGAGGGTGCGGAGCTGCTGCTCCAGGAGTTTGACGGGGGGCTGGAATTGCGGGCGGCCGGCCGGGACAAGGGCAGCGCGGTACGCGATGTGTTGGAGGAGACGGGGGCCGGGGCGGTGGTGGCATACGCCGGCGACGATCGAACCGACGAGGATGCCTTCGCGGCGATCGAGGGGCGCGGGCTGAGCATTCTCGCCCGCCCGACGTACCGCGACACGCGGGCCGATGTGTGGCTCCGGACGCCGGAGGAGCTGGCTCGGTTTTTGTCGGCGTGGCAGGTGACGGACGAGCAGAAAGGTGGGTTACGATGAGTTCGCGATTGGTGGTGGTGTCGAACCGGCTTCCGGTGGTATTCGAGCAGGAGGACGGCCGCTGGGTATCACGACCGGGCTCGGGCGGACTGATCACGGCGCTCACACCGGTGTTGCGCCGGCGTGGCGGGTTGTGGGTCGGCTGGACGGGGGCATGTTGCGAGGAGCAATCGAGGGCGTTGGGCAACCTGCTGGCCGAAGCGGGGGCGCGGGCGGGGTTCGATTTCGCCCCGGTGACGATGACCGCCGAGGAACGTGACGGTTTTTACCACGGATTCTCGAACGAGATCGTCTGGCCGCTGTTCCACGACCTGGACATGCGATGCAACTTCGAGCCGGAATACTGGGACGCCTATCGTCGGGTGAACCGGCGTTTCGCCCATGTGATCAAGGAACACCTGCGCGACGACGATTTCATCTGGATTCACGACTACCACCTGATGCACGTAGCCCGCGAGTTGCGCGAGTTGGGCGTGCGGCAGAAGATCGGCTTTTTCCTGCACATCCCGTTTCCGCCACCGGAAATCTTCCTCAAACTCCCCTGGCGGTTCGACGTGTTGGAGGCCCTGCTCGATTTCGACGGCCTCGGGTTCCAGACGCAGGGCTACCGGCGCAACTTCGCCCAGTGCGTCAATTCGGTCATG
>JALSRY010000672.1 GCA_026984555.1 Phycisphaerae bacterium | reverse complement strand
CCAGATCACCGGCGTTGCCTCCAGCGCCGGCTTGGCGATCACGATGCTCAATGCCATCGCCGCCATCGCGGACGCCCCCGCGCACACCCCCGCGACCACCTGGCCCCGGGTCGTGTTCGGCGGCGGCGCATGGCCCGACGACACCAACACGCCGCCCAGGATCAACCCCGCGCCGACCAGATGCCAGACCGTCAGTACCTCGTGTGGCAGCAGCATCCACGAAAACAGGATCACGAACGGCGTGTAAAGGCAATCCACGATCGAGATCAGCCCCACGCCGATGCGGTTCAGGCAGATGAAAAACAGCGTATCGGCCAGCGCGATCCCGATCACGCCGCTGAGCACCAGCAGCCACAGCGAACGCACGGGCACCGCGCGAAACGTCGCGACGCTCTGGTCCCCCAGCAACCCGGGCAGCAGCGGCGCCAGCAACAGCGTCGCCGCCAGCAGCACGATGCCCACGGCGCACTTGAACAAGTTCAGCGCCAGCGGCACGACGTGCTCACCGCTGTACCGAAACAGCACCAGCGAGAACGCCCACGTCAGCGCCGCGAGCAACGCGAAGATTTCACCGAGAGTTTCCGAGCTCATCGCAGGGGACTATACCGCCGCCGCCACCCCGCCGCACACACGCCGCGGATTCGCCCCGCGCCGTCGGCGACGTGCGAAACACCATGAATCGCCCACGATTCTTCGCGGGGGCGCCCGCGAAATATCGCGGGTGGCCCGCGCGCGGGGGGGCGGGAGGCTGCGGGACACTTGTCGTGCCCGATAGAATGACGCAGGAACGCCCACGGGACCGACTGTATCGCTCTGTTCCATTCCTCATCGCCGTTCCCGGGGCGGAAACACACAACCCCTGTGTTGCACTAGGAGTGTCACCATGCTAAACCCAAAGCCTATCGTGATTTGTGTGTTGTTGACTCTCGGGACCGCGATGTTCGGAGGCTGTCCCGCCGTCACGCCCGACGGCGGCTTTCAAAGTGCCGTAACCGGTTCCGACTCCGACGCGAACGGGCAATCCGCCACGAACGCTCCCGGCGACCACGTGCTCGGCGAGCTCGTCACCAACCTGGCCGAAGCCGACGCCGGAAACGAATTGGCCTCGTCCGAGAGTTCGGGCTTCGTCGCCATCGGATCCGATGACTACCCCGAGGGCGTCTATCCTCCTGGATACAACCCGTTTGCGAACGACGAGGGCGGCGATGGAACGTCGGGCGGACAGGATCATCGTGGCGGCGGGGGTTCCGGCGATGACGGCGGTGGCGGGGCGGCCTCGGGTGGGGGAAACGACGGCCCGACAGGACACCTCTATCACGGCAGCGTCGATTGCGTTCGCAGCGAGTCCCTGCTGGGCTACGGCGGCCTGTCCGAAAACCTCACCTACTACGTCGGGTTCCGGCTCGATGACGCCGGCGTGCCCGATGCGATTTCCATTCCGATGTTCATCACCAAGAACCTCTACAAGGCTTCGGTGGTCCAGCCCGGTCAGTCCGGCGTCCATGACGAAGTGTTTGCTCCCAGCGGCGCCGCTTTCACGGTCACGGTTACCGTTCGCTCGGCGACCTATACGCCCTCGGGCATGCACGTGGTCTACGATATCGACGTGAAGTGGATCGGTGCGCACAGCGGTATTACCGCGACCGGCACGCATACGGTCGATACACAGCTTGTGGATGGTTC
>JALSRY010000671.1 GCA_026984555.1 Phycisphaerae bacterium | reverse complement strand
ATGCGTATGCTCCAACGCCGGCCAGCGCCGCAGGGCCGCGAGCTTGAGCAACTGCATCAACGCTTCCAATCCCAGCGAGCCGGGCCAGACCGGATCCTGGTAAAAGTGCGCCTTGAAAAACCACTCGTCCGGATCGACCTCCTTGACACCGCGCACCACACCCAGCCCGTGCGGACCCCCATCGAGGGTCAGGGGGTCTACGCGGTCCATCATGCGATACGCGCGGGCGGGCAGGGCCGCGGACGGTCCCGGTGTCTGTCGCGGATCCTCGGGCGTCAACGGTTGGGCATCGTCGAGCGCAAAGCTTTCGCCGCGCGCGCGGTCCGCGCGTGTCGGCTGGTAGCGGCGTCGCGCAGCCCCGCGCACGCCCACCTGCTGCGCGAGGGCCTCGCTCGTGAAAAACCCGAACGAGGTCTGTCCGTCATAAACCAGCCGGTCACGGAGCCAGAGCTGCATGTCGTATTCTTGCAGCAGCGTGTCGCCGGCCTGCGTGCACTTGGTCAGCCGCACACGGGCGGTCAGCGTGCCGGCATCAGGTGTGATCTCCTCGTGCAACACGGCCTGCCCGCCGAGGTTGCGGAAGTGCAGGTCGTGCTCGCTGTGCAGCGCCGAGCCGAGGTACGCCGCCAGCCAGCCACAAGGCTGGAGCGCCGCTTCGAGCAGCACACTCAACGGCATCGTGCGCTGCCGATTGGCACGGAAATACCACGCATCGGGCGGCACGTCGTACTGCGCCTCGATCCAGCCGCCGGCCTCCAGCCGCCACGGCTCGGCGTGAATCTCCGTCACCCGCGACATGAACGAAAACGGCGGACCCGGCAACCGGGCGATTCGCCGCCGTTCGTCGAAAACCTTGTACCGTTCGCCAAACGCCACGGACGGCTTGCCGACCGCGAACGCGAGGATGCGATCGGTATCGAAGACGGCCGGCCGGGGCCGGCACATCGGCCGCCCGTCCCCTACGATGCGAACCGGCGCCGCGTCGGCATCGCTCGATCCCTCCACCCTCTCGGTGCCTTCCCTTGTCCCTGCGTCCGCGCGTCCCTGCGATCCTTTCTCCGCCGCAGCCCACATCCGCTCGATCCGCTCGCGGGTCAGGCCGGTCAGGCGCAACGACATGTCGGTGAACTGCACGATCCGCCGCCCGTCGGCGTACATCAGCGCGTCGGCGATGGCGTAAGGCTCGGGCCGGTAACCCAACTCCTTGATCTGGATTTCGTACGTGACCACGCGTGTGCTCGGCGTCACCGGCCCCCGGCACTTGAGCTTGGCCGGCACACCCGGCACCGGCTCGCAGCCCACCTGTTCCGCCTCGCCCACCCAGCCCATCCGCATCAGGAAAATCCGCAGCGTATGCGCGCAGCACTCGTACATCAGCGTGCCGGGCATCACCATGTCGTCCACGAAATGGCACGTCAGGAACCAATCGTCCGGGTGCACGTCCGCCTCCGCCCGGATCAGCCCCAGACCGTAGCGACCGCCGCCCGGCTCCAACTCGACCACGCGATGCACCAGCCGCAACCGATCGTCCGGCAGTCCCAACGGCCGGCGTAGCGACAGCCCGCCGAACAGCGACCCGAAACAGCCCGCCAGGTCGCCCCCTCGCAGCGCGTCGAGCTGTTGCTCGCTGTAACACTCGGGCTCCATCCGCACCGGCGTGCGAAAGTCCTCCGGCACGCGGCC
>JALSRY010000670.1 GCA_026984555.1 Phycisphaerae bacterium | reverse complement strand
GCCTTCGTGCTCGAAGCGTTGGCTTTCGGCGGCCTGCATGCCGTAGGCCTTCACCTCGCGAATGCCGGCGATACGCTCGTTGAGCTGGTCGAGCAGCCGCCCCCACGACTCCGACGCGCGGCGTTGGGAGCGTTTGACCAGCCGGCCGAACCCCCCCATCACGAGCATGCCGATCGGCAGCCCCAGCAGCGCGACGAACAGCAGCCGCCAATCGATCAGAACCGTCAGGGCCAGCACGCCGGCGGCCTTCATCGGCTCGCGCACGGCCCGGCCGAACAGCGTGGTCATGCCGATCTCGACCTTGTTGATGTCGGTGGCAAAACGACCGAGCGTGTCCCCCGGGGGGTGTTCGGCGTGCCAGGCCATCGGCAAGCGGAGGACGTGCTCGGCGAGCTCGCTGCGGAGATCGTGGAGCGCGCGTTGCACCGCGGCGGCGATGAGCCCTTCGTTGGCCAGGCGACACAGTCCGCCGACGAGCGTCACCAGCACAAGCGCCCCCATCACAATCGCGAGTGTGCGCAGTCGGCCGGCGGCGTCTTTGCCGGCGGGCAGCCAGGCCGCCACGCGGGCGACGGTTGCGGTCCAGCCCCGGTATGGGCGCAGATGCAACGTCACGACGCGCGGGGCGGCGGTCTGCCCCGGCGTGACGACGGTGGCGGACTGGTCCGTTCGGGGCAGCGAGGCCAAGCGGCGCATCAGGCCGTAGGCACCGGGACGGGCGCCGCCGATCGAGACGATACGATCGCCCGCGTGGAGCACGCCCGTGTTGGGCGAGTCGGCCCGCACGCTGGCGATCGCCAGGCCCGCGGGATCGTCGGGCAGGTCGCCGGCGATGATGACGCCGAGCCGACGTTGCGTCTCCGTGCGGTGCATCCAGCTCGCGAGTGTCTCGTGATCGGCGAACACAACCTTCAGCAGCGGAATGACACTGGATATGCTGAACGTGTAACACACGCTCACGCCCACCGCCGCCAACATCCCCAGCAACAACGGGCGCAGGTGCCGGCGAAGATACCCCAACGTAGCGCGGAAACATGGCAAACCGGCCTTGCCGCGCCTGCCCGCGGTCGCGTTGTTCGCGGAACGGCTCATGGGCGTATGGTAGCCGGTTTTGGCCGCTGGGGGGCGGGCAACCCCGCCGCGGCTCCTCGAAGAATCCGCAGCACGAAAGCCCGCGGCGCGGTCGCTGGCGCCGCCACCCCCGACCGGCCCACGATCCGACGGGCGATGCCCGGTTCGTGCGCGACTGTCCACCGGCGGCCGCCGGCTGTATAGTTCTCACGCTATGAACGAACAGATGCAGGACAGACGGGCGAAACTCGACAAGATTCGGGGGTTGGGCGTCGATCCCTTCGGCGGACGGTTCCCCGACACGACCCCGCACGAGGACATCCGCGCGGCGGCGGCGGAGCTGGAGATCGAAGAAGGGCAGATTCTCGAAGACGGAGAGGTATTCCACGCTGCCGGGCGCGTCGTGCTTTGCCGCGCTTTCGGCAACCTGATCTTCCTGACCGTTCGCGATCAGACCGGCGACCTCCAGTACGGGCTGAGCAAGAAGATGGTGGCCGAGGGCTGGAAGGTCGCCAAGCTGCTCGACCTGGGCGATATCGTCGGGGTCACGGGTCGGCTCGGGCGTACCAAGACCGGCGAGCTCACGCTCTGGGTGAGCGCGTTCCGCTTGCTCGCCAAGGCCCTGCGCCCGCCACCCGAGAAGCGTCTGGGCCTGACCGACGTCGAAGCCCGCTACCGCCGGCGCTACGTCGATCTTTTCAGCAACCCCGAGTCACGCCGCGTCTTCCTCCAGCGCGCGCAGATCATCGCCTATATCCGCCAGAAGCTGCGCGAGCGCCGCTTTGTCGAGGTGGAAACCCCGATCCTCCAACCGATCTACGGCGGCGCCGCGGCGCGTCCGTTCCTGACGCACCACAACACGCTCGACATGCGGTTGTACCTGCGTATCAGCCCGGAGCTGTACCTCAAGCGGTGCCTGGTCGGGGGGCTCGAGCGGGTGTTCGAGCTTTCGCGTTGCTTCCGCAACGAGGGTATCAGCCCGCGCCACAACCCCGAGTTCACGATGCTCGAGCTGTACCAGGCCTGCGGCGATTACCACGACATGATGGACATCTGCGAAACGCTGATCGCCGGCGCCGCCCGCGAGGTGATCGGCGCGACGGTGGTACGTTTCGGCGAGACCGACATCGACTACACGACGCCCTGGCCGCGGCGCAAGTATGCGGACCTGTTCCGCGAACACGTCGGGCTCGACATCGGCGACATCGCCGCGATCCGGGAGCGGGCCCGCACGCTCCACGCCGCCGGCGATCTCAAGGCCGACGAGAGCAGGCTGGATGATCCGGTCGTGGTCAACGAGCTGTTCGAGCACTACGTCGAGGACAAGCTGGTCCATCCCACGTTCGTGCTGGATTATCCGGCGGCGCTGTGCCCGCTGACGAAACGACACCCGGACGATCCCCATGTGGCGTTGCGGTTCGAGTTGTTCATCAATGGCATGGAGATCGGCAACGCCTACAGCGAGTTGAACGACCCCGACATCCAGCGCGAGAACTTCAGCCGCCAGCTTCGCGGCGAAGAGAACGAGACGATGGCCGTGATGGACGAAGACTTCGTGCAGGCCCTCGAATACGGCATGCCCCCCGCCGGCGGGCTGGGCATCGGCATCGACCGGCTCGTGATGCTCCTGACCGGCTCGACGAGCATCCGCGACGTGATCCTCTTCCCGCTCCAGCGGCCCCGGCAAGGAAACGCCTCCGCAGACGAAGGCACCGCGCCCGCAGCCGCGGCGGAACCCGAGCGCGAAACCCCGTAGGTTCGCCTTTTCGCGCGACTCGCGTCGCGTTGTGCGACTTGCCGAGCAACGCCCGTTCCCCGTGCGGACACGCCGGGCCGGCCGTTTGCCGGAATCGCATCATCCCCCGGAAAAAGCCGCCTGGAACGTCGCGAAATCCTGCATGTCCACGTCGATGTCGTCGTCGGTGTCGAAGATATCCCCGCCGGCCGGTGGCGGACCGAGGTCGGGGCCGGTCAACGCGCCCGCGAAGTGCTGGAAGTCCGCGAAGTCCACGTCGCCGTCCACGTCGTAATCGCCCGGCAACCACACCCCCAGCGCGAAGTTCGCCTCGGTATAGCCGGCCCGGTCAACCCGCACGAAGGGCCGGTCGGCTTGCGGGTACCCGCTCTGCGCGGCCGAGATCGGCACGAGCGTTCCACCCGCGGCGGCGGACAGATGCGTGATGACGTAGAACCCGTTGCCATCGGTCTGGGTCAGCGCAAAACCGTTGACCATGATGGTGGCGTCGTCGATCGGTTCGCCGGTGGCACCGTCGATCACGCGGCCGTACACGACGCCCTCGGTCGCGGTGTTGGGGTCGCGCCAGGGCATGGCGGGTGTCGGGGCGGGTTCCGGGAACACCGTGGAAGCCGCGTAGGAATACCAGCTCCAATCGGTTCCGCTGCTGCTCGTGCCGGCGTAGGAGTAGGTGCAGATGCCGTCGGCACCAGCACCACGGGCGTAGGAGATCTCGAACGCGCTGTCCGCGAAATCGTTGAGGTAGATCCCCGGACCGACGAAGATGTGCCGGTCGTAGCGCCAGACCATCTCCTGGTCGACCCAGTGCTCGTACCAGCTCGGGTACGTGTCGTAGTCGTAGTAGGTCATCGGGATACCCGCGTCGAGGTAGCCCTGCTCCATCCACTCCCGCCAATTCTGGAACAATGCCCAAGAATTGGTGTCCTGGAAGTCGGCCGGAGCGTCACCCCAGGTAATCAACGCCGCGGTCTGACGCAGCGGTTGACGCGGATTGGTCGAGATCGTCGCCATCTCGACCTGGGCCCGGCGGACAAGCTCGGTGATTTCGCGGCGACGGAAGTCCTCCCAGGGGGCGTAGTCCTCGGCGGGCACGCCGGGGTACCCGGTAATCTGCTGGAAACGCGCCAGCCCGGAGCGGTCGTACCAGGTGTACGCGGGGTAGCCCGCGTCGGTCGTCGTGTAGCGGATGTAGTCCCAGTGGATGCCGTCCACCTCGTAGTTGGTCACGAGCTCGCGGACGATCGAGATGAGATAATCCTGCACATCCGGCGATCCGGGGTCGAGCGTGTACCGACTCGTGACCGTCGCCGGTCCGCCGCCCATGTCGGCCAGCGGGACCATCAGCCATTCAGGGTGCGCCGCGAGCGTCGTGTTCCCGGCCGGCGGCCAACTGCTCGAAACGCGGTAGGTCACGAGCCAGGGGTGGACCTCCAGACCGGCGGCGTGGGCCTGGGTCACGAGGTAGCCCAGCGGATCGAACCCGCTGCCGCCGCTGATGTCGCTGGCGCGCGGCACGATCGCCGAGTCCCAGTACGCCCCGTGACCGTCGCCGCCGGTGTCCTGAAAGGCGAGCACTTCAGGCACGATCGCGTTGTAATTGCCCGTCAGGGCACGCGAGATCATCGCGTCGATCTCCGCCGCACTCTTGAAGCCCTCGTGAAATGCATCCGCCCAGAACCCGCGAAATTCCGCGGCTACCGGCGTCTGCTCGACAAACACCGCCGTCACCGTCTTGTCCTGATCCACGATCACCGTCGTGACGGCGGATGACGGGTCGGCGACCGGCGCGCCGCCGGATACGCTCCAGTGATGGAACTCGTAACCCGGCTCGGCGGACGCGCTGATACCGACCGATTCGTTCAGGTAGTACGTGTACGTCCCTCCCGCGGCCGGGTCGGTGGTGCCCCAACCGGCCGGGCTGGCCGCCATCGTGAGCGTGGCGGTGGTCGTTTCGGCGGTGAAACGGACCGCGTCGGCAATCACGACGCTGGGGCCGGCGTCGTTGTCGAGCGTGACGTACCCCGCCGTGCCGGCGTCGAACGAAAACACGCCCAGCTCGACCCACGTCTCGCCGTTGATTTGCTGGTTGACCGTTACCGGCGTGGCCCCGCCGGCGTGATGGACCGTGAAGACCGCGTCGGTCGCGCGGTTGGTTCCCTCGACGTACCAGATGGCAACGTGGTATGCGCCGCTATGCGGAAGGCTTGGGCGCCACTCGACCTCGGCGGGGCTTCCGCCGGCCGCCGTCGTCAGCGCCCAGTTGTAATCACTGCCATACGGATTGCCGTAGGCGCCGCTGTTCCACGTGCCGTAGCGCACCGAGAATCCGGCATCGCTGTTATCGACCGTGACGACCTGGCCGAACGCGGTAGCGGCCAGCAGAGAGCAGAATACGACAATTCCGGTTCGACGACCGGCGGGAAACCAACGCACACCTGGCATCACAACCCTCCGCAAGACGGGTGCTGAGACGGAACGCTCCCACCTCGACCCGCGCACAACGGGCCGGCTCGACTTTCATCATAGCCGATCGAGGGGCGCGATTGACAGCGATTTGTGCCCGGTCATGACAAGGTGACGCGGCCTGCGCCAGCCAAGCGCGACCAGCGGACGGCGCGTATCCCTCGCCAGCGCGCCCGCCCACGAGTCTGGCCGCGAGCGACGGGGCACGTCCGTGTGGCGCCGGATTTGCGCGCGTCGCCCCGCCTGCAAAGCGGGTATCCTGCACCAGTCATGACGAATGGAGCTGCTGACACGCCCGCCGAAACCGACCTCCTGACGCGATGTCCCCGGTGTCGTTATCGGCTGCGTGGTCTGCCGGTACACCACACATGCCCCGAGTGCGGTTTGGAGCTGGACCGGCGGTGGCAGGTTTTCGGCGGCCAGGCGTTGCCGGGAAGCGCGTTGCGGCACGGGCGTCCGATCGCGTACATCGTGCTCGCCATCGTGGTGTGGATCGCCGGCTCGACGATTTTCACGCAACTGTCAAGCGGCCGCGTGACCGTGTTCGGGGTAATGACCGTCGGGGGGAGCCTGGCGGCGGGAGCCGGTATCTACCTCACGAGCTTTCGCCGGCCCAAGTCGTTCATCGCGCTCGCGCCGGAAGGGCTGATCGTCTTTCGCGACGGCCAGCCGCCCGAGACCTTCCCCTGGTCCGATGTGGGGCGTGCCCGGTACGACATCGCGTCGAAGTCGCTGATGTTCCCCGTGGGCAAGCGACGCGTACGTTTGCCAAGCATGCAGTTTTTCCACTGGTACATTTTCGAACTCGATCGCTGCGTGCGAGCGATCAACCGTTACCCGCGGCCTGACGAACCGCCCGGAGCGGCGAACCAGTCGGCGAGCCGGGCAAGCCCTTCCTCGATCGACACACGCGGCTCGTAACCCAGATCGCGACGAGCCGCCGAAATGTCGAACCAGTGGTCGCGGGCCAGCTCATCGGCGACGAACCGGGTCATCGGCGGCTCCCGCTCGATGTTCAGGATCGAGAACAGCGTCTCGCACGCCGCCCCGAGGAAATACGCGAGCGGATGCGGGATCGTCTTTCGCACGGGTGGCAGTCCGGCGCAGCCGATGATGCGGTCGATCAGCTTCCACAGCGGCCACGGTTCGCCGTTGGTGATGAAGTACGCGCGGCCGCGGGCGTGCGGGTTGGACCGCAGCGCTTCCGCGGCGCAGAGGTGCGCATCGGCCGCGTTGTCGATGTATGTGGTATCGACCATGTTCCGACCGTCGCCGACCCGCCGAAGTCGGCCGGCGCGGGCGCGGGACACGAGCCGCGGCACGATGTGATTGTCACGCGGCCCCCAGATCAGGTGCGGTCGCAGCGCGAGCGTGCGCAGGTTCTGACTGTCGGCGTCGAGCACCGCCTGCTCGGCGATAGCTTTGGTCCTGCTGTAAACCGAGCCGAAACGCCGAGGATAGGGACACGATTCGTCCGCCCCCGCCGTGTCGTTGCCACAGAAAACCACGCTCGGCGAACTGGTGTACACGAGCCGGCGGACGCCCGCATCGCGGCAGGCCGCGACGACGTTCGCCGTCCCCAACACGTTGACCCGGTAGAACTCGTCGGGATCGCCCCAGATGCCCGCCTTGGCAGCGACGTGGAACACGACATCGCAACCCCCGCACGCCCGGCGCAAGGCGTCGGTGTCGGTCAGGTCGCCGCGATGCAGCGTAACCCCCATGCGCCCCAGCTCGGGGTATTCGCCGCGGGAGAAGCTGCGGACGCGGTCGCCGCGAGCGACCAGGTGCTCGACGATCGCACGGCCGAGGAAACCACCTCCGCCGGTGACGAGCACGGTCTCCCGCGGGTGCGTCACGGCGGGCGGGCGGAGCGTGTGGGCGGCGTTCATCGGAGTTGCTCCGCAGCCCACAGGGCGAGTTTTTCACGGAAAATCTTGGCATTGTGGCGAACATCGACGGGCAGGCCGGGGTGCAACAGAAACGTGTCGATCGCGCGGGTGTGCGCGTGCGCACGGCCGAGGTCGCGCAGTTGCCCGACGATTTGTTTCCATTCCGGGCGGCGTTTTCCGCGTCGGCCGCGCTCCAGCTCGACGCAGATCACGGGCCGCTGGTGGCCGCGCGGGCCGACACCCACGAGCGCTGTCCGCCGAACGTGCGGGTGACGATTGAACACGGCCTCGCAACAGACGGTGTAGAGCGGCCCGGCAACGGTTTCGACCCGGTGTGCCTTGCGGCCGCAAAACCAGAGTCGACCGTGTTCGTCGAAATAGCCGACATCGCCCATGCGGTGCCAGATCGTCGCCCCGTCGCGGATCTTGGCGGCCTCGGTCGCCGCGGGCTGGCGAAAATAAGCGTGGGTCACGACGGGGCCGCTCACGACGATCTCGCCGATCTCACCGGCCGGCATCTCGCGGGTATCGTCCCACGACGCGATAGGGTCGTCGCGGATCGCGATGATTCGGACACGCATGCCCGGCAGCGGCCGACCGACGCATGTCCCCCCACCGCGCGCGGTGATCTCGGCCGTCTGGTCGAGGATTTCGCGACTGCCGATGGACGCGACGGGCAACGATTCGGTGGCGCCGTAGGGCGTGAAGATTTCGGCGTCGCCGGTCAGCAAGCCGGAGACATCTTCGAGCAACCGCGGCTGTACGGGAGCGCCGGCCGTGATG
>JALSRY010000669.1 GCA_026984555.1 Phycisphaerae bacterium | reverse complement strand
CGTGGCGCCGCCGACGATGGCTCTTCGTGCTGGTGGCGGTCTTGTTCGCCGGGGGCCTGATCGCGGCCCGCGGACGCGACGCGAGCTGGTTCAAGCGGCTGCTGGGCACCCCCGGCGCGAAGCCTGCCGCCTGGTACACCGTCGAGCCGGTGACGATGGATATCACGCTGTCGGAAACCGGGGAGTTGCGGCCGCGGAAATCGGTCAAGATCAAGTGCGAGGTGGACGGCCAGCCCTCGATCCTGTTCGTGGTGGACGAGAGTACCCACGTCAAGAAGGGCGACCTCCTGATCGAGTTGACGTCCGAATCGCTGACCGAGCGGCTCGAATCCGAGCAGATGGAGGTGGACAAGCTCGCCGAAGCGCTCGAATCTTCCAAGGCCGACCTCCAGATGCAGCTCAACCAGAACGCCAGCGACATCGAGAAAGCCCGGATCGATGTCGAGGTGGCGGAGCTCGACCTGAAAAAATACATCGAAGGCGATTTCCAGCAGCGTCTCAAGGAGATCGAGCTCGACATCCAACGCACCAACATGGACATCGACCGCAAGAAGATCGAGCTCAAAGAAAACACCGAGCTGCTCGAACGCGGCTGGGTCACACAGTACCAGGTGGACCAGATCAAGTATTCGCTCGATGTGCTCAACATGGAACTCGACCGCCACCGCGAGGCCAAGCGCATCCTGCTGGAATACGAAAAACCGATGAACCTCAAGCAAAAGCGGTCGGCTCTCAACCGGGCGCGCGCGGCGCTGAACGACCAGAAACAGCGAGCCGAACAACTCGCCCGCAAGAAGCAAAGCGATGTCGATCGCAATGCGACACTGCTCAAACAGCGCCGCCGGCGGTTGGCCAAGTACCAGGAACAGCTCAAGAACTGCAAGGTTTTCGCGCCCTGCGACGGAATCGTGCAGTATCCCAACGAATGGGGCTGGCGTTTTTCGAGTGGTGCGATCGCCGTCGGTGAAACCGTCCGCAAAGGACAAACGCTGCTCGAGTTGCCCGACACCAGCCGGATGATCGTCAAGACCCGCATTCACGAGGCCGATCGCCACCTCGTCCGCGAGGGTATGCCATGTCTGGTGACCGTCACCGCCGTGCCCGGCAAGACCTTCACCGGCAAGGTCAGCAAGATCGACAAGTTCGTGGACACCGAAAACCGCTGGCTCAACCCCAACCTCAAAGAGCACGGCGCGGAAATCCTGCTCGACCCGACGGAAGTCGCGCTCTCGCCCGGCGAAAGTGCCGAGGTCAAGATCATCATCGCCACCGTCAAGGACGCGCTGGCCGTCCCCGTGCAGTGCGTCTTCGCACGCGGCGCGCGCAACTTTGTCTTCCTGGACGCCGGCGCCGGCCCCCAACCCCGCGAAGTGCGCATCGGCCGGGCCAACCCGACGATGGTCGAGGTGCTCGACGGGCTCCGGCCCGGCGACCGGGTGCTCATGCAGGCCGACGAAAAACTGATCGCCATGCTTCCCGAGCAACGCGAAACCGCCCAGGCTCCCACCAAGACTCCCGCTGTCAAAAAGCGAACCCGGCAGCGCAAACCCCGCGGCTCCGCACGCCACAAACGCCCCGCCCGCGGCTGAGACGTGCATCCACCATGCCGGCCTTGGCGGGCCGTCGTCCTGCCAGCGGCCTGCCGGTGGTTCCGCCGCCGATCCTCGCCGCCGCGGCCCACCTCTGGAC
>JALSRY010000668.1 GCA_026984555.1 Phycisphaerae bacterium | reverse complement strand
GCCACCGCCGCCGTGCTGGCCTTGCATGCGGATCTCGACGTGCAGGCGGTTCCCTACGCGCAGCTCGCCGAACGACTGCGGGCCGGTGGCCAGGTGCTGGCGTGGAAACGGTAACGGCCGCATGCACTGCCGTGGCAGCACCGCGCGGGCGGTTGCATCGAACGAGCCGTGCCACGTGGCCGCGGGAAACCCGGGCGTCGGCCGGTGGGTGTGTTTCCTCGCTACTGCGCTTTCAAGACGACAATGCCGGCGTCGATGTATTGCCCGCCGGTGGTCTGGTGGCAGTGAATCGCCAGCACGTTGCGACCGGGATGGAGCGTCCGCCGAGCCGCGGCGTCGATCGCGGCGAGCTGGTACGTGGTCGTGTAGCCGGTCAGTTTCGCCGCGAGGCGCCCGTTGACATAGACCTCGGCGTCCTCGTCGTGATGGATGAGCAGGGCGACCTCCCCCTCGGCGGAGGCTTGGGGTGTGCCGGCAGCCGCGACAGGAGCGGCGAGGCCCATTCGGGAACCCGGCGCCGTCGTATCGGTGGTCGGGCGCGGCCACTGGAATGTTCGCCGAATCCACAGGTCCGCGCCGGTCCAGCTTGTTCGCACCACGGCGCCGGGGGTTTGGGGGGTGCCGAAGCCGCCGGGACCGCGGGCCCAGCCGGCGTCGTCGAAGTCGGGCGAGAACCAGGCGTCGCCGGGTGGCGTCGTGGTGTAACGCCATGTTTGCGGCGTGGTTTCGGAGGTCGGCACGACGGAGACGACACGAGGCGGCCGCTGGTAGAGGGTGCGGGCCGCGGCGGCGATACGCTGCGGATTCATCTTGATGATCGCGCGGTCATAGGTCATCAGTCCATTGACTTCGGTTTCGACATCGGTGGTCTGGGTGTAGATGGCGGCCGCGAGCCCCCGCGTGATGAGCGGGCGCAGCCGTCCCAGCAGGCCGACGTAGGCGTCTGTCAGTGTCTCACGCGACTTGAAGGTGCGATAGCCCCAGTTGTGCTGGTCCTGCCACGTATGCCCCGCGATCGGCAACGCCAGGCCTCCGAACTCGCCCAACACCGCGGCGCGTTTCGGCTCCGGCGCGGGGGCTGCCGGCCCGGGATAGCGGTGGATGTCGTGTACGTCGCCCAGGGCGCGATCCGCCCACCCGCTGGCGTTGTCCACGAGTCGCGTCGGATCCCAGGCTTTGATGCGTGCGCAGATGCGGGGGGTGTCCCACTGCCCCCACCCCTCGTTGTAGGGCACCCACATTATGATCGACGGGTGGTTGTAATGACCATCGATGAGCGCCCGCAACTCGGTTTCGAACGCGGCCGCCGAATCGGGTGAACGGTGCATGTCGGGCATGTCCGGGCGGATGAACGCGTCGCCGCTGGGCATGTCCTGCCAGACGAGCAAGCCCAGCCGGTCGCACCACGTGTACCAGCGATCCGGTTCGACTTTTACATGCTTGCGGATCGTGTTGAACCCCAGCCGGCGGGTGACCTCGATGTCGTAACGCAGAGCCTCGTCGGTCGGTGCGGTGTACAGCCCGTCGGGCCACCAGCCCTGGTCCAGCGTGCCATACGCGAACAATACCCGGTTGTTGAGCCACAGTCGCGGAACGCCCGTCGTGTCGGCCCGAACCTCGATCTTGCGCATCCCGAAATAGCTCGTGACATGGTCGCGGCTGTCGCCGCTCGAAAGACGCACATCGAGATCGT
>JALSRY010000667.1 GCA_026984555.1 Phycisphaerae bacterium | reverse complement strand
GGTTGCTCGTCGTGCCATATTCCGTACAGCAACGAGGGGTATTACGAGGGGCGCGACCCGACCATCCCGCATGACCAGCCCGGGCACATGCTCGTTCACCAGATCCAGGCCACGCGCGACGCCGCCGTCAGCGTCCACGGCCAGCGATATACCGGCATTCCCGTCGAAACCTGCACGACCTGTCACGACCGCGGGAAGCGCATCGGCGTTTCGTACCAAGGCCTGATGGAAAGCGCCTACACGTCGCCGTTTACAGAGGGCGGCGGCGGACAACTCCCCCTGCACACCAAGCACTACATCGCCATGCAGGAGGACATCCACTACCAGAAGGGCATGCTCTGCCAGGATTGTCACAGCTCGAACGACGTGCACGGCGACGGTTTTCTCGAATGCGCCAACCTCGCGCAGGTCGAGATCGAGTGCTCGGACTGCCACGGCACCCCCGACGCGTTTCCGTGGGAGTTGCCGCTGGGGTACATGGACGAGTTCGGGCCGCCACCGGCCGCCGGCCCCGCCCGCGGCGTCGCCCACACGCTGCTGCCACGCGAGCAGCAGGGCACGACCTATCCCGTCGAAGACGGCTACCTCATCTCCGCCCGCGGAAACCCGTTGGGCAACGTGGTCCGGCGCGGCGATGCCGTGGTCGTACATACCGCGGGTGGAAAAGACCTCGACCTCGCTCCGCTCAAGCTACGCCGGTTGCGCCGGGAGCTCTCCCGCGAGGCCCGCGTCGCCATGTGCCAGGTCGGCAAGCACATCGAAACCATGGAATGTTATGCCTGCCATGCGTCTTGGGCACCGCAATGCTACGGCTGCCACGTCCATGTCGATTATTCGCAGCAGGTGCGCAGTTTCGACTGGGTCGCCGCCGGACGCATGCACCAGCGCGACGAACACCTGGCAGACCGCGGCGAGAACGGCTACGACACCAAACTGCCCGGCAAGG
Organism: Phycisphaerae bacterium; assembly: GCA_026984555.1. Classification (GTDB taxonomy): domain Bacteria; phylum Planctomycetota; class Phycisphaerae; order UBA1845; family Fen-1342; genus JALSRY01. Next base: position 747 of record JALSRY010000667.1, on the reverse strand, counting down.
TGACGGAGCAGCGCTCCTACCTGCGCTGGGAAAACCCCGCCTTGGGCGTCAACGGGGAGGGACGCGTCACGCCCGTGATGCCCGGCTGCCAGGTGTCCGTCACCGTCGTCGGCCCCGACGGCAAAACGATCATCCGCAATCACATTTTCCACACCGCCCCCAACACCGAGGGCAGCGGCCCCGAAGGCCAGCTCGGCATCGACATGAGCCCCGTGCAGCCCCACACCATCGGCCACGCCCGCTCGTGTGAGTCCTGCCACGTGTCGGAAAAAGCGCTGGGCTATGGCATCGGTGGCGGGCGACTCAACCGCCCCTGGAACCAGCCCCACGTCGTGGACCTGATGACCGCCGACGGCCATGTCTTGCCCCGCCGCGCGCGAACCCAGATCGAACCCGTCGAGGGTCTCGAAGCCGATTGGTCACGCTTCGTCACCGAGGACGGACGCCAGCTCCAGACCGTCGGGCACCACTTCACCGGCTCCGGACCGCTCTCCAACGAGCAACGCGCAAACATGAGCCGCACCGGCGTGTGCCTGTCCTGCCACGAGGAAATCCCCGCGGAATCCCTCGCCGTCAACCTGCTGCACCATGCGGCGAAATACGCGGACGCTCTGCCTCACGACGAAACCGAACACGCGCAGTTGCTGCACAAGATCCTGCTGATGTCCGCTTGGGGACAGGTGACATTGCCGGCCGTGGTGGCGGTGATCGTGCTCGGAGCGATCGCCTCTCGCTGGCGCAGACGGC
>JALSRY010000666.1 GCA_026984555.1 Phycisphaerae bacterium | reverse complement strand
CTGGAAGAGCCAGAGCATCGCCCGTTTGCGGTTGGCAAGTCCCTGGATCGTAGCGGCGAGGAGGCGTTCGTCGGGTGGCAGTCGGCGCACGTCGAAGACGTAGAGCGTTTCGGCCACGCCGTCGGCGTGGGGGTAGATTTCGCCGATCGCGGGCGAGAGCGTGGCGGTAACGAGCCGCAAGCCGGTGGTTTGGAAGTGGCGCAGTTCGGGGGGGATCGGCGGCAGCGAACGGGCGGTGAGGTCGATCTGCCCGCGGGCGTCGGCGACCAACGCCACCACGCGCGCGACGATTTCCGCGAGTTGCCGGCCGGCAAGCGGGCCGCCGATGCGGTTGAGCGCCTGCGTCATGGCCCAGGCATCGGGGGCACCGCGGGTGCGTATCAGCAGGGCTGAGACGGGCCGGGGCGGGCCGGACGACCGCGTGATCAGAAGGATCGGCTCGCAGCGGGTATGCTCGTCGAGTGTCGCCGGGTCGAGCACCTGGGCGTCCGCTTCGCCGACCGAGGCGAAATCGAACCCGTCGAGGCCGCAGCGATGCGCCGCCGGCGTCGTCGCCAGCCCGGCGCAGGTTTGGATCGGACCGGCGAATCCGCCGAAACCCAGGGCTTTCATCAACGCAGCGTCGTGGCCGAGGTCTTTCCAGCCGTCGGGTGTGCGGGCGCACGGATGGCACAGCGGCACGCCGTTGGCGACGATCGACCCGCCGCGTTTCTTGAACGCCCGCAGCACGGGTTCGAGCGGCCGGGGATACGCATTACCGTTGAGAAGAACCAGGATATCCGCGTCGCGCAAGCCGGTCGTGATGATCCGGTTCACGCCGCGCCGGTCAACCGTCATGCCGAAGTCGCGCAGGCGCTGCGCCACGGTGGCCGGGGCAAGATCGAGCGGCACGTCATAGCGTGGCAGCTTGGGTTCGTCGAGGATGACGACGCGCGGCCCGGAAGCGGGCCTGCCCGCGAGACCATCGGCCGCCGCGTACGAAACCGCGTGGCCGGCGACCGCCGACGCCGCAAGCGCGAGCATGACAACCCGTGGATTCACCGGCAACTCCTGCGAGGCTCTCTCAGCACGATGGTAGGTGACCACCTTCGACCGGCCGCGGCATCGTCAGGCAATGCCGATCGGCGCGCAAGCGGCGTCGCTGGGGGCAGCCGCGTAGGACTGCGCCCCAGCGTACACAACTCGATGGTAACGGTCCTCGAAGCACGTGCGTCGCGCGGCAACGATCTTCGAAGCGCGACCAGTCCGGAAAGCCGGTCGCCCGGATGCGCCCGCCGCCGCGGTGTGGCGCCGATGCCCGGGGATGCAATCAGCGGCGCCGGCGCAGTGTCGTCAGGGCCAGGAGGCCGAGCAGGGCCAGCGAGCCGGGTTCGGGGGCGACCGAGATATCATCGACCCAGACTTGTCCGGTCGCGCCGGTACCGCCCACGCCGTTGCCACTGAGCGTGCGAATCATGATATCGAAGCTGCCGGCGTCGGCTGGAATGGGGGCGAATTCTTCGCGGGCCTCCCAGCCGGGGTTGCTTCCCTGTCCGCTCCAGTAGTTGATTTCGCCGTGGAAGTTTCCGCTGGCGTTGCCGTTGGCGTCCACGGTATCGAAGAAGCGGATGGTGACGGCGAGTTCGCCGCTGATGTCCTGGTAGAGCCAGTGCCACTTGAGGTGGAGCGTGTCGAGTCCGCCGGGGATGAGCACGCCCTCGGAGCGCCAATCGGCGCCGAGGTTGGTACTGGTGTCGTCGATGTGCAGCGAATGGGTGGGGCTGACGTACTGGTCGGTGTTCCAGTCGGTCATGGCACCGTGGAACCAGGCGGCCGGCCAGCCGGCATCTCCCTCGGCCTCGACGTCCGGGTTGTGCAGCAGGTTGCCGGGCAGGACATCGGCACTGGCGGCGCAAGCGAGCGCCGCGATCGTGAGAACAGCAAGCAGTTTCCTCATCGTTCATCCTCCTCCAGAGAATTGAAGTGTTGCCTCATTTGCGACCCGCCGGCGAGACATCGCAGCGGGCCGCCCGTTTTCGTTTCCTCATGGCTGGTCGTCGTATTCCTCGTCGGGTCGATCGCGCAGCGTGTCGTACCAGTAGAACTTGCTGAAATACTCGGTGTCGTCCACCTGCTCGCGGGCCACGTCGCGCGCGTCGGTCACGTGACCGTCGGCCATCACCACCTGCCGCATCACCTCGTTCGAACCCACCATGTGCCACCAGTAACGGTCGGCGTAGAGCATCACGTTCGGCGGGCGGGGGATGCGGCCGCGCATACCGACGGCGGTAAGGTGGTTGCCGCGGGGCGAGATGAGCGGCACCTGCGGCGGGAAGTAGACGGCGAAGTCCCAGCGGTTGCGTTGGCGCAGGTTGGGGTCGAAGTTCGTCGTACCGAGATCGACTTTCATCTCGTAGGAAGTGGGGTAGCCGGTGACCTGCTCGAAGTAGGCCCAGGGGTCGGCCAGGTCGAGGTGGTTCTCCGGCCACAGGTCGGTGGACATCGCGGGACAGATGAAGACGTTGCGTTCCTTGGCAAGGTAAGGAAGCAGCTCGACCGGCCAGGGGTAGTCCCGGCCGCGTTTGACCGAGCTGCCGGCGGTGCCCCAGTCGGGGAACACGTTGAGCGGGATGCGGTCGCGGTTTTCGTCGCAATACATGAAGAACGCCGTCCCCAGCTCGCGTAGTTGCGTCTTGCACTTGACTTGCCGGGCCTGTTTGCGGGCGCGTTGGAGCGAGGGGAGGAGGATCGAGATAAGCAGCGCGATGATGGCGACGACGACGAGTAACTCGATCAGCGTGAAGGCCGCTCGCGACGATCGGAGATCATGGGACGTCCGGGCCAGCCGGTTTCTCGGGTTGAACAGCCTGTACATGCTGCACCTCCTGGCCAAGCAGCTAGGGCCTGGCCGGTCTTGCCGCGGTGGCGCCACCGGCGCGGGTCGAACCCCGCACGATCAGCTCGACGGGAATCGTGTGCGTCACCGGCTCGTTGGCGCCCCCGGGTTGCATTCGCCGGCAGAGGAGTTCGGCCGCGACCCGACCGACCTCGAAGCCGTCCTGGCGCACGGTGGTCAGGGCCGGCTCGACCAGCGAGGAAGCCGGTTCGTCGTCGAAGCCGACGATTTGTATGTCGTCGGGCACGCGCAGCCCCGCGGCGCGGGTTTCCTGCAAGCCCCACAAGGCCCGGATATCGTTGCCGAAGAAAATGCCATCGGGCGGCTGATCAGACGCGAGCAGCTCGCGGACGAAAGCGCGGGTGTGGTCTTCGGGCGGAACGATCTCGCGGACCAGCTCGCGCCGGAACACGAGCCCCCCCTCACCGAGCGCCTCGCGATAACCCTCGAAGCGGTTGCGGGTGCTCGAACATTCGAGATCGGAAACGAACGCGATGCGCCGGCAGCCGTTCTCGATCAGGTGGCGTGTGGCGAGGTAGCCGCCGCGGAAATTGTCCACCACGACGTTCCAACTGGGGATCTCGGGCATGAAGCGGTCCACCAGGACGACGGGGTAGTCGTCGAGGATCAGGCGGGCCAGCGCCCGGGCGACCGCCGGACTCGCCAGGGGGAAGACGATCGCGCCGTCGTGGCCGTGTTCGCGCAGGGCGTCCAGGTGCTTGACGAGGATATCCGGGTCGTCGTGCAGATCGAGAATCGAGACGCGAGCCTCCTCGCGACCGGCCACGCTCTGCACGCCGCGGGAAATCGCGCTGGAAAGCGCCATGCCGAGGTTGGGTACCATCAAGGCGATATGGAGTTTGGTTTTTCGGCGACGATCGGCGACGAAGGTTCCGCGACCCTGGTTGGCCATGACGAGTCCCTCTTCGGCGAGCGTGCGCAGCGCCTGGCGGATCGTCAGGTGGTTGACGTTGAGACGCTCGGACAGCTCGCGGATGCTGGGGATGCGGTCGCCGGGGCGGAGGCGTCCCTCGGCAATCTGCCGACGGAGGTAGGCCTCGATCTGCCGGTGGAGCGGATCGGCACTGGTCCGATCGATGCTCAGGGTATCTGGCGTTTCACTTCTCATCGTCATCCTTCAGGCCCCGAAGCAGCCGAGGCGCGAACTAGTTGCAATCCGCGCCGTAGACCGCCAACAAGCTGGCCAAATCCGCCAGGTCCACGCAACCGCTGGCGTCGAAATCGGCGGCGGGGTCGTAGCCGGCGTCGCCGTCGCAGGTGTTGTACGCCGCCAGCAGAATCGCCAGATCGGACAAATCGACGTCGCAATCGCCGTCGATGTCGCCGCCTTCGCAACCCGGGTTCGGGCAGCCGCTGCCCTCGGTCGGCGCGACCACCACGTCGTCGAACTGAAGCGTGCCCGTGATCGCGGGATCGTTGAACGTCGCGAAGACCACGTCGGCATACGCCGCGCCGGCGGGGATGTCCGCAGTGAGCGAAACGACCTCGAAGCCGTTGGTGTCTCCGGAGAGGATCACGGGGACTTCGTCGACAAAGCCGACCGGGTTGTTCCCGCTGGCATCGACATCCTGCCAGAAACGCAGCAGGGCGACGGGCTCGCCCACCAGGTTGGTCCGCTTGCTGCGGAATCCGAACGCCAGCGCATCGAGGCCGCTGATGTCGAACGGTTTGCAACGCCAGTCGGTGTAGGCGTTGGGATCGGTGTCGTCGATCTGAATGGCGTAGAACGGCGTCGGAGCGTCCCACGGCATCTCGCGGCTGGTCATGGTGCCGTGGAACCAGTCGTCGGGGTCGTCGCCGTTGCCCAGCTCCATGCGGGCATTGCGAACGAGGTTGTTATCGACGCGGATATCGTCGTAGTAGGCCTCGCCGGTGTTGAACAAATCGTTGGTGAAGATGAAGACGTCGGCGGTGACGGCACCCGCGGGCACGACGCCGTGCAGCTCGCGGTACTCGAAAGGCACCTCGCCCAGCGGACGCGTACCGCTGATGAGGTCGGTGTCCTGCCCGAGCCAGGTTCCGCTGGCGTCGAAGTAGCGGATAAACGCGCCGAAGTTGAGCGAGACCGCGAGGTAGTCGGTGTAGTAGCTCAGGGTCAGACGCTCGCCGGGCGTGACGGCGAACTCGATCGAGCGCCAGTCGGCGGATTCGGAGAAGCTGGAATCCTCGATCTTGAGACAGTGCGTCGGAGACACGTATTGGCTGGTATCCCAGACCGTGCCGTAGATCGCGTGGTACCACGACGCGGGATAGCCCGGCTCACCGGCCATCTCGACCGTCGGATTGGCCACACGGTTGAAATCTTCCAGTGTGAACTCGTCCGGCTGACTCGCGTCGGGCAGGCGCCCGACGTACACATCGTCGATGTAGAACGTTCCCACGGTCGGCCCGTCGGTGATGAGTCGCACGTCGCAATACGCGGCTCCCGGCGGCACGTCGATACCAAACAGGTACGTCGGCTCGAAGCTGCTGTTGGTGCCGCTGATCTCGGTGCTGACCTCGCTGATGAACTGCGTGGCGTCGGGATCGGTGAAGAAACGCACCATCATGTGCAGCGAACCGCTGACCACCACTTGCTGGTGGAAGACCGTGGCCCGCAGCTTCTCGCCGGGCGTCACCGGAAACGTCAGCGAACGCCAATCGTAGCCGTCGGTCGCGCTGGCATCGTTGATCGCGATGGCGTGCGTGCCGGAACGATGCGTCGCGGTGGTCCAGTCCCAGCCGTCGGCACTGTGGAACCAATCGAGCGGAGCGCCCGGACTGCCGGGGAGCGCCTCCAGCTCGAACGTGCCGTTGGAAACCAGGTTGTGGGCACCGAGCCCAGCCCCCTGCATGGCGACGTAGACGAGCGAGGAGGTCTCGACGTTGGCGTCGCCGGTGGGTGTGCCGTCGGGCTGGTAGTCGGTGATGATTCCACCGTCGGCCCGCTGCTGCGCACCGAAGCGGTCTTCGATCGCGGATCGAAACGGGACGGTCTTGCCGACCTCGTCCGCGGCGATGAGCAGGAGCGCGAGCTTGTATGTCGCGTAGATGCCAGAGCTCTGATGCACCACGTCGTCGATACCGACGCCGTCCCACATCGCAAACAGCGTATCGAGCGTACTGTCGGCGGCCGCGGGGTCGCCCTCGTTCGCCAGTGCGATGGCCCGCATCGCGACGAGGTCGCCGTAATCCGCCCAGGAGGAAATCTCACCACCATCGCGAACTTCCGTCTTGATGATGTAGTCGGGCAGGCTGTCGTCGATCACGAGAGCCGACGGGGCGTGCGGCGGCCAGGGAATGCCCTGCCCGTGCAACGCCTCGATCATGTCGTTGGTCATGTAGCCGTATTGATAAAGCGCGGCGGCAATGCCGTAGGCCTTCGAGGGCGAGGGACCGGCCAGCGCGACGGCCGCTTCGAGATTGTCGTTGAGCAGCCAGTACGTATTCGGCGCGGCGATGGGCGCTTCGGCACAAAGCTGAAGGTCGTAGCTGTATTGACCGGTGATGAACGTGCTGATCTGCTGGGAGTCGGGCGGGGCCGCCACCGCAGCCGCCGCCAGCAGCCAGAGTGTTCCGAGCCAGGCGAGGGCCCGGACGGGCCGACGGATCGTGTCGCCACGCATTGTGTTACTCCTTTCGCTGGGTTCCCTCATGACCGCGTGCCCCGCGATGTGCTCGCGGGAAAAGCAGCGTCGGCGTACCGCGACAGAGATGACCAGCCGCGGCGGTCGCGCGTCGCGCCCGCAGTGTGCTATATAACATAGCACAGTCGCTGTCTTCGTGCAAGGCTTCTCCGAGATTCGGGGCGAGAATCTGTTTGCATAGCGGTGGTCAACCCGCGCAGCGAGGCATGTCAATAGAAAATCGCCAAGGAGACGGTGTGTCGTGTGTTATTATCGGTCATACGCCGCCGGCGAACTGCGTCTGGCATAGATTGACATAAAACGGGCAGCTTTCGACCAGCTCGGCGTGCCGACCACAGGACACGATCCGCCCCTCGTTGAGCACCACCGTCAGGTCGGCGCCGGCAATCGTGCTGTAGCGATGCGCGATGATGAACGTCGTGCGGTTGCGCGATACGTCGGCGATCGCCTCGCGAATCTTGCGCTCCGATTCGCTGTCCACCTGGCTCGTCGCCTCGTCGAGGATCAGGATCGGCGGATCGCGCAGGATCGCGCGGGCCAACGCGATCCGCTGGCGTTGCCCCCCCGAGAGCGAACGCCCGCTGATGGGGGCGTCGTAGCCGCTACCAGCGTGACCGTTCTCGTGAACCGCGAGCGTCTGAATGAAATCGTCGATATGGGCTTGACGTGCGGCATGGCGAATCGCCTCATCGCTGGCACCGGGTGTGCCGTAGGCGATGTTGGCCCGCACCGTGTCCGCGAACACGACCGCTTCCTGTGTCACCAGCCCGATTTGCCCCCGGAGCGAATCGAGCGTCGCCGCCGCGATGTTCACCCCGTCGATCAGGATGCGGCCGGCGGTGGGTTCGTAGAAGCGCAGCAACAGGGCCATGAGGGTGGTCTTGCCCGACCCGTTGGGGCCGACCAGCGCGACGACCTGCCCCTTGCGCACGGTGAGATTCACGCGGTCGAGCACGCGGCGCTGGGGTTGCGAGGGGTACGCGAAGGAGACGTTGCGGAACTCGATGGACCGCGTGAGCCGGGGCAGGGTCACGAGGTCGGCGGCGGCGCGGGCGGGCTCCTCGATGGGGGCGTCGCGCAGCTCGAGCAGACGGCGGGCGGATGCTTCGGCCGCCTGGAGACGGTTGTTGACCTTGCCGAGTTTGCGGATGGGGTCGAACACACCGGCGAGGCACACGATCGCCGCGAAGAACAGGTGCGGTTCGAGTTGTCGGTGGAATACGCGGTTGGCGCCGTAGATCACGAAACCGGCGACCGCCAACGTGGCCAGCACTTCGAGCGCCGGCTTGGTGCCCGCCTCGACGAGCTCGATATGGGTCTGGGCACGGGTGAGCGTGCGGCCTTCGTGCTCGAAGCGTTGGCTTTCGGCGGCCTGCATGCCGTAGGCCTTCACCTCGCGAATGCCGGCGATACGCTCGTTGAGCTGGTCGAGCAGCCGCCCCCACGACTCCGACGCGCGGCGTTGCGAGCGTTTGACCAGCCGG
>JALSRY010000665.1 GCA_026984555.1 Phycisphaerae bacterium | reverse complement strand
AAATGTACGCCCAGCGCTTCATGAAATACTCGATGGTCGTATCCGTGCTGAACGCGCCGTCGGCGACCAGGGCACAGATTTCGGGGTTTTCGACGGCGGCGAGAATGCCCGCGCAGGCGCCGCGCGATATGCCGAACACGCCGATCCGCCGCGGGTAGCCGTGCTCGTCGAGCCAGTGGGCGGCGAACGCGACCGCTCCGCGCATGTCGTCGACCTCGCGGTCGGTGACCCACTGTCGCGGCGTATAGTCGTCCTGATGTTCGGATTGTCCGTGGCCACGAAAGTCGAACGCGAACACGTCGTAGCCGACCTCGTGCAGCGGCCGGCAATAGCGCGCACAGGAGTACATGTCCGCGCAGAACTCGTGGGCGAAGACGATCAACCCGCGGCGGGGGACATCCGGGTTGGCACGAATGATGACGCCGGCCAGGCGAAGGCCGTCGAATGCGGGAAAGCTCACCGGCTCGCCGACGAGCTTGGCGAAATCGAGCGGGTTGCGCGACAGGGGCGGGCGCGTGGTGCGCATGATGTTGAGAGAAATGCGAACATACTTGAGGATGACAAGCGCGGGTACGACAATCAGCGTCACCACCGTCGATGCGATGGCGACCAGCGCCCAGTTGCGCGCCAGGGCATCAAGGATCGACGAGGCCAACACGAGCGGACTCCGGCGGGCACGCCGACCCCGTTCCCCCGGGCCGACCGCGCCGCATGTACGTGTACACCAGGATCATACAAGGACCGGCGTGCGGCGCCTACGCGAGCACGCCCCCTTGGTCACCCCGGTGGCCGTCAGCGGTACAGGCGCGCACCGGGTTGCCGATCGGTGGCCGCGCTGATGGAGACGAATGCTCGCCCCACGGGACGCTCGCCCCCGAGGAGCGCTTACGGGATTGGGGAACCAAACGGCGTGGTTGACCGTTTCGCGTGAATCTGCTAGGGTCATTGGGCCATGTAGACACGGCGCCGCCCCCATCGTCTAGCGGCCTAGGATATCAGGTTCTCATCCTGGAGACGGGGGTTCGAGTCCCCCTGGGGGCGTTTCGGGCCGCCGGCCAAAGGTCGGTGGCCCGTGTTGTGCGCCCGCCGAGCGGGGCGAAGAACGCCCGCCGCACCACCGGCCCGCGCATCCGTGACGGGCACACGGCCCGTATCACCCCGGATCGCCGCCCTTCTTACAGTCGAGCGGTTGCGCGGAGCGGGTGGCGGCCGGGGAAGACGCCTCGCGGACTTTGGCGGGGCGGGCGTGTTGTTGAACCTGCTCTGGAGGTTCGTATCATGGCGGTTTAGGCGCCCGGATGCGCCGCCACGGTCCGGCTGTCGCACGAGCGCGTGGACGGCTGGGCAGCGGTCGGCGATCGGGGGGGCCTGCGAGCCGCCAGGAGGGCCGTGGACATGTCGATCCCGTATGACGCCGGCGAGCCACTGACCTGCCAGGAAATCCGCGAGCTGGACATCCTCGCGATCGAGCACGTGGGCATCCCGGGCATCGTGCTGATGGAGAATGCGTCGCGCGCGGTGGCCGAGTGCATTCACGCCGCCCTGCTCAATCCATCCGCCAGTAGTGTGGTTTTCTTGTGCGGCGCGGGAAACAACGGGGGGGATGGCTTCGCCGCGGCACGCCACTTGCGCAACGCGGGCGTGGATGTGAGCCTGGTGCTGGCGGCGCCGGCGGAGAAATCGACGGGCGACGCA
>JALSRY010000664.1 GCA_026984555.1 Phycisphaerae bacterium | reverse complement strand
CCCCCCGAGTTTTCGATTTCCTCGGTCGTGAAGAAACCCGCGCAGCCGCTGCGCATCGTCAGCATCGGCCGCCCCGCGATCGTCGCGTCGAACCGGAAGAAGAACAGCCACGTCTCGCCTTGACGCACGAACTTGTCAATCGCGATTTCGTAGCGAATCGTCTCGCCCGGTCGGGGCAATTCGCGATGAAACGTCACCGTCGCGTCCAGCAGCCGGTACGCCCGCTGTCCGCGCACCTGGAGGTCGATCCCCAGGTAGCTGCACAGGAACAGGTCGGCCTGGCCCGCCTCGACCGCGACACACACCGGCATCCGCCCGCCGTCGAGATACCACGCATCCGGCCGCACATCGTGCTCGGTGACAATCGTGCCGCTGGCGAGCGAACATTTCTCGCCCGTCACCGCCAAAATGCGATCGACCAGCATCAACGGCTCGTCCGGCAACCGTACGCGCACCGGGAACGTGTCCACCTCCGCGAACTCCGGCCCGAGCACGTTGGCCACCGAACCGACGGCGAACTCCATGCACATCTCGCGCGAGAACGCCACGGCGGCACGATCGCTCGGGACGCGAGCGGATGCGGCCAATTCGCCACGGGCCGGGCGCCATGCGTCATTTCCCCCCATCGCCGCCCACATTCGCGCCTGAAGCGCCAACGTGCGGCCCATCCCTTCGAGTGCCGCTTGCGAAAAACGCAGAAATGCCTGGTGCGCTCGGGCCGTCTCGCCGCCCCCGGCCGCCACCGCCGCGGGCAACAATGCCACCGGCGCCGCCGACAACGCCGGCCCCACGGGCGCGGGCACATGCTCGGCTACTGCGCCCGCTGCGCCCCGGACCTCGGACGGCTCGGGCGGATCAGAACTCGCAACCACCTGCTGCGACCCGCCGGCAGCCACCGGCGAAACCTCCAGCGCCGGCACGGGAGGATCGGGCGGCGGACCACCCACTTGAACGACAATACTCTTGCGAGGCGTCTCCTCGGTCTTGGGGTCCTCGCGGGCCGGGCCCACCGGTTCCTCCGCAACCCGACCGTACAGTCCCGACAGGTCCGCGACCGCCCGGTGCGCGACCAGCGTCGCCAGGGCACCAAGCATCGTCGCCACCTCGTCCTCCCCCCGCGTGCTGGCCGAAACCGCCACGTGCGGCCGATCCCGCAGTATCCGCCGAATCATCCGCGTGCACGAGTTGTGCGGTCCGGCCTCGACGAAGACGCGCACGCCGTCGGCATACGCCCGCTCGATCAGCCGCGGGAAGTCGAACCCCTCGAGCGCCTGCCGCGTGATCGACTCGGCGGCGGTCTGACGCGACAGCTCGTAGGCCGCCCCGGCGGCGGCGCTGTAGAACCGCATACCCGCCGGTGACGTCGTCTCCAGCTCGTGCAGGGCACGGTATGCGCGCTCGACGGCCGCGGCGATCTCGCAATGCACCGTCGAGGCCCCGCCGACCGCAATCGCATCGCAGCCCATCCGCTGCACGACGCGCTGCACGTCGCGCCGCCGACCGCCGATGACGCATTCGTCGGGCGTGTTGCGGATGAGCAGATAAACGTGGCTCGTGGCGTCTTCCGCGACCTGCTGCGCGATGGCCTGCTCGACGTCGGCAGCCGCGCGGTTGACGACCACCACCAGCCAATCGACCGGCTCGCCGCCGGGCAGTCGCCACAGTCGCCGGGCCGCCTCGCACGAACCGGCCAATTC
>JALSRY010000663.1 GCA_026984555.1 Phycisphaerae bacterium | reverse complement strand
CACGCTCGATCACTTCGGATCGTGGGTGCCGGCCTGGGCGTCAGCCGCCGTAGTTGGCCAGCAGGACGCTGAGGTCCGCCAGGTCGACGCAACCATCGCCGCCGAAATCGGCGTTGGGGTTGAAGTTGGCATCGCCGGTGCAGGTGCCGTAGGCGGCCAGCAGCAGCGCGAGGTCGTTGAGGTCGACGTCGCCGTCGCCGTCCACGTCACCCTCGACGGTGGACTGGTCGATGCCCCAGATCTCGACATCGTCGATGTTCCAGCCGCAGAACCGCCACGAGCTGTCGGTGGTTCCCATCGTCCAGCGGATGTAGACGGTGGCGTGCCCATCGGCAACGGAGGAGATGTCGAATTCCTGGGCCTGCCAGGAGCCGTCGGTGATCTCGGCGTCGTTCTGCCAGATCGTGGTCCAGTTGGAGCCGTTGTTGCTGACGCGCAGATACGCGTGGTCGTAAGCAGGCTGCTCGACACCCAGGTAGCGCCAGAACTTGAGGGTGGTCTGCTGGAGGTTCGAGCAGTCGATGGCGGTGGTCGTCAGGTGGCGTTCGGAGAGGTTGTTGGGGTAGTCGCCGTTGAGGTTGTAACCGTAGACGTTCGTGCCGGTGTGCCCGCTGGTGGGGTCACTGTTGCCGTACTCTCCGCCGCCGCCGGTGGGCTGTCCCCAGGCCCAGTCGCCCTGGGTGGTCCAGCCGGGGTTGGTGTCCATGTTCCAGCTATAGATGAGGCTCGGACCGCCGACCTGGAGTTCGACCTGTCGGACGGTGTCGCCCTGGTGGTCGGTCGTGTTCACGAAGGTGACGGTGTCGGTGTAGACGCCGACGCTCAGCGAGTTCGCGTTGGCGTTGATCGATACGGTGACGTTCACGGTCGCCGCGGGTGCCAGATAGCCGGAACCGTTGCTGATCGTCAGCCAGGCGGCGGTCTTGCTGACCGTGTAGTTGAATCCGGTCGTGCCGACGTTCTCGATCGTGTAGACCTTGCTGGCGGGCGCGAACGGTCCGCCGGGGTCGCCGCCGGAGTTGAACGCCGCGGAAGGCGAGACGCGCATGCCGGCCGCGGACGGGTCGAGCGTATCGAGGGCCACGGCGCCCGAGTTGATGGGGTCGAGCCAGTTGCTCAGGCGGGTGCTGTTGGTTCCGCCGCCGGTCCACGACCGGGCGAAGGCGCCGTACCAGTCGGAATCGTTGTTGCCGCAGGCGGCGTATCCGCCGTGAAGCTGGCCGATGACGTGGTGGTCCTGGTTGAACAGCGGCGAGCCAGAGGAGCCGGGTTCGGTGGTTCCGACGTCCCAATCGACGATGCGGACGTGCGTGCCGTCACCGGGGCTGCTGGTACCGAGGTAACTGGTGACGCGGGTGCCCTGGTACTCGAAACTGATGCTTTTCTCGTCGGTGTTGGGGTGGTGGATGCCGACGGCGGTGGTGGCGTCGTTTCCGCTGTGGTCCCATCCGGCGAAGGTGATGCCCCAGTCCGGGTTCGGGTCGTCGTCGAGCTCGACGAGTGTGAAGTCGGACGTGCTGTAGGAGGCGCGGAAGAACGAGCCGGTCTGGTTCTGGCTCAGCGAGCCGCCGCCGTGTTGCCCGCAGGTGGGACTCTGGAAGTTCCAGTACACCACCAGGGAGGCCGCGTTGCCGGAAGTGATCCCGCAGTGGTTGGCCGTCATGAAGTACGGCGTCTCGTCTTCGGCGGTGTTGTTGACCATGAAGCCGGTGCAGAACAGGTAGCCGCCGGTGCTGATCACGCCGACCGACGGGATTTCGGACCACCAGTCGTCGCCTTCGGGGCAGACCACGTCCACGTTGCACGAACCGGATTTTTCCCCGGCATCGTCCTTTCCGAAGCCGCGATAGCCGTGGTTGATCGAGCCGAGCTCGAGGTCGAGATCGTCCACGGCGTCGGTGGGCACACTGACCTCGACGATGATGTCGTCGGCGAGCACGACGGGCGTCCACAACTGCCCGTGCGTCTCGTTGTCCTGCTCGGTGAAGGGACGCAGGCTGTAGGTGCCGTCGGTGGCGTATACGAACAGCTTGCCATTGTGCGGCATCGTGTAGTGGGTAAACCCGAGGTTGAGCGAGTAGGCCCCGGGCGAGACGATCCGCAGCCGCCAAAGCATCGTCTTGGCGTCGAGCTGTTCCCAGGTCCCGTCGGTGCGGGGAGTGATGTGCACTTTCCAGGGGATGGCGTAGCGTGGTGCCAAGCCGTCGGCCGCACGCATCTGGTCCTCGAACGCCACCTCGTCGAGGTCGATCGGGGGAACCTCTACGGTATCGACTGCGCTTAGCGGCTGGGCCTGGTAAAGCGACGACATGGGTTGTCCGGCGGTCTGGCCGATCGAGCCGGCCCACGCCTCGGCGGCAAGCAGGCCGGCCACGGCCGTGGTAGACAACAGGATCAAACAGGGTGTTAGCTTCCTCATGGGGGTTCCGCTCCTTTGCAGCATTGGTGGCGATCCAGCGCAGCCGCAGGCCGAACCCGAAACGGCCGACCGGCTCGCTGTTTACTAACATACTTGTTTTGAGAGACTTGCGCTCCCGAGGCGACGTGGCCGCTCTCCCCCGCTTCCACGCTCTCCCAGTGCATTCTAGACGACACGGCGGCGAACTCCAAGATGAAAATCCGCCCGTGTTTCGTCGGTCCTTCTCTCGCTCGCCGCGGGTTCTGACGTGCGTTCGCTCGAGGCGGTCCGATAACGGTAGAGTTGCGGCGGAGGCAAAGCGGGCGGATGGAGACGGACCAGGCGATGCGTTGACGTTTGCGTCGCGACGCTCCTAACATCCTTCGAGTCCGGGCCGGGCGAACCCGGAGGGGTTCGAGGATCGTGAGGGAATCCATGTCGCGCAATTCGTTTGTCCGCATCGCGTTCGGGGTCGTGCTCGGGCTTGCCGCGGGAGGTGTCGGCGTAGCGGCCGGAGGAGAGTCACCGGCGCAGCGCGGGGCCGCCGTGTCGGGCGTGCCGATGTCCGTCCCGACGACGACCGGGGTGATGGAGCTTTCGGTCGACAGGCCCGACGCCAACGACGCCATCGGGCGGACGATCTCGACGCCTTCGGCAAACAAGGCAAAAGCCGCTGCCACCGGGGCCACGGTTCGGCTGACCAGTCGCGTCATCCTGCGGGCGGACCGGCCGGAGCTGGTTGCGGCGTTACGCGGGAAGGCGCTGGCAGGCGGGCTGCGGCCGCTGCTGGCCGGGCGTGGGTATTGGGTCGTCGAGACGACGAGTGTGCGGGATGCCGTGGCGCTTGCCGACGTCTTGCGGGCTGATCCGCATGTGCGGGAAGCCGCCGTGGACATTCGCCGGCCGTGGGCGCTGCGCTCGCCGCCGAACGATCCCAAGTTCCCCAATCAATGGCACCTGGTCAACGAGGACGATCCACTGTTCGACGTGAATGCGGACACGGCCTGGAACGCGGGCTACACGGGCGACGGCGTGGTGATCGGGATCGTCGAAGACGCCTGGCAACACGGGCACCCGGACTTGTTCGACAACTACCTGCCGGAGGCTTCGCAAGTCGGCGGGTCGATCACGTCACACGCGACGAGTTGCGCCGGCGTGGCGGCGGCGGTCGCCAACAACGAACTGATGGGCGTCGGGGTGGCCTACGGGGCGTGGCTGTCCGACCAGATTTTCGGCACCGACCAGCAGACCGCCGACGCGCTCGCGTTCCGCAACGACCTCAACGACATCAAGTCCAACTCGTGGGGACCGCCTGATATCGGTCATGCCGATGTCATGCCCAGCGTGATCCGCGCCGCGATCGAGGAGGGTATCGACAGCGGCCGCGACGGGCTCGGCGAAATCTACGTCTGGGCCGCGGGCAACGGCGGCACCGGCGACCGCGTCGACTACGACCCCTTCGTTTCCAGCCGCTATACCATCGCCGTCGGTTCGATCGGCGATCAGGATCGACGGGCGTCGTACAACGAAAGCGGCTCGTCCATGTTCGTTGTCACCGAATCGAGCGGCAACATCCGCGGCATCGGCACCACGACCTCGAACAGTGGTTGGACCTCCAGCTTCGGGGGCACCAGCGCGGCGTCGCCGCTGGCGGCGGGGGTGGTCGCGCTGATGCTCCAGGCCAACCCGACACTCACCTGGCGCGACGTGCAGCATGTGCTGGTCGAATCGGCCCGCATGTGCGACCCCAACCAGGCCGACTGGAGCGTCAACGGGGCCGGGTACGCGATCAACCCCAACTACGGTTTCGGTGCGATCGATGCCGGCGCCGCCGTCGCGCTGGCCCGCGACTGGGTCAATGTCCCGCACGAAATCGCCGTCGATACCGGCGTCGTTCCGGTGAACGAGCCGATCCCCGACAACGACGCAACCGGCGTCGATGTCGCCGTCGAGATCGACCGGAACATCCGCATCGAGACCGTCGAGCTGATCTTGAACGTGCAGTCGAACTTCATCGGCGACCTGGAAATCTGGATGACCGGGCCGTCGGGGGTGCGTTCAACCTTCGCGAAATCCCGCTTCAGTGACGGGCAGCACAACTACACCAACTACGTGTTCACGTCCTTTCGACACTGGGGAGAAGGTTCGGTGGGGACGTGGACGATTCACATCGCGGACCGCGCCGCACCCGATCCGGCTACCTGGATCGACTATCGGCTGGTCTTCCACGGCACGCCGGCCTGCCCGGGCGACCTGAACGACGACGGGTTGATCTCGATGGCCGACATCCAAGCGCTGTTGCTGGCGTACGGCGCCGGCGAAGGTGATCCCGAATTCATCGCCGCCGGCGACCTGGACAACAATCGGCGGATCGGCCTGGGGGATTTGGCGCGGCTGCTGGCGGTGTTCGGGCAGACGTGCGAGTGAGGCGGAGAGGGTCAGGAACCGGGCGTCTGGTAGAGCGCGACGAACAGCGGGCAGCGCTGGAGCAGCTCGGTCTGCGTGCCCACGTCGATGATCCGGCCGGCGTCCATGACCACGATCCGCTCGGCCATGTCCATCACCGTGTGCCGGTGGGCGATCAGGAACGTCGTCTTTCCGGCGCGCAGCTCCTCGAGGGCCGCGTGAATCTTGCGCTCGCTGTCCGCATCGACCTCGCTGGTGGCCTCGTCGAAGATCAGGATCGATGACTGGCGCAGGAACGCCCGGGCGATGGCGATGCGCTGGCGCTGCCCCCCCGAGATGCTCGTCCCGAACTCGCCCAGCACGGTGTCGTACTTGTCGGGCCACTGTTCGATGAACTCGTCGGCGAACGCCTTGCGGGCGGCGGCGCGGATCTCGTCGAGCGTCGCATCGGGCCGACCATAGGCGATGTTCTCGCGCACGCTGCGCGCGAAAACCACCGGCCGCTGCGAGACGATCGCGATTTCCTGCCGCAGGTTGCGCAGGCTGATCTGGCGCGCGTCGATCCCGTCGATCGAGACCTGCCCGCGTTGGGGCTCGATCAGGCGCGGCAGGAGTTTGACCAATGTGGATTTGCCGCTGCCGTTGGGGCCGACGATTCCCAGGCACTCGCCGGCGTGCACTTCGAGTGTCACCCCATCGAGGGCGGGCGGTTTCTGCTGGGGCGTGTATCGAAACACCACGTCGCGCAGGGTCACGGCGCGCGGCCCGCCGGGCGGCAGCGCGCGGGGTTGGGGCGGCGCGTGTTCCTCGGGCTGGTCGAGAAAGGCGTAGATGCGCGTCGCGGCCGCCCCGCTGCGCTGGATCATGTTGTACACGTTGGCGATCTTGCGCACCGGGTCGAGCAGGGCCGCCAGCAGGACGACCATCGTCATGAAGTGGGCGGGGTCCATGTGCCCGGCGAACACCTGCTTCGCCAGCCACACGATCGCCAGCGACGCGATCACGACGCCGGCCACCTCCATCAGCGGCGAAGTCAACGCCTCGATCCAGATCAGCCGGAGCTGGTGTTTCATCATGCGGCGTTCGAGCTGCCACATGCGTTTGCGTTCGTGTCCTTCGCGGGTGTAACCCTTGACGACATCGAGGCCCTGGAGCGTTTCTTCGAGGCTGCCGAGCATCTGCCCGTAGCCTTGCAAGAGGCGCACCGTGGCCTTGCGGATACGCCGGCCGAAATACCACAGGGCGCCGACGGCGACGGGTGCGATCGCGAGCACCACCAGCGTCAGCCGAGCGTCGATCCAGAGTGCGACGGCCAGCACGCAGACCGCCTTGAACGGCTCGCGGGCGAACTTGCCGAACAGCGTGCCGATGCCCAGGAAGACCTCGCGCACGTCGGAGAGGAACTGCGAAATCCGGGCGGAAACGTCGCCGGCGATCGCGTCGAGCGGCACGTGCAGCGACTTGCGATACATCTGTCGGCGGAGGTCCATCACGACGCGATGGGCGGCGTAGAGCACGCAGTATTGCGAAAACACGCGGCACAGGTTGCCCAGCAGGTTCACCGTAATCAGCGTCCCCAGCAGGATCAGCAGCGCGTGCAGCCGGGCCTCGGAGGTGTTCGCCGCCGGAAACACCGCTGCCGCCCGTTCGAGCAGGGGGGCGTACCAGGTGTGGGCGGCGGCGGCGCGTTGGGTGAGCCAGTCGTGGAGGTTGTCGCGCTCGACGACGACCTTGAGCACGGGCAACATCCCGCCGAGGCTGGCGGCGTAGGTCATCGCCACCCCGATCCCGAGCACCATGCCGAGGGCCATGCGGCGCCGGTGGGGGCGGACGGCGCGCAACATGCGCCAGAAGGCCGCCCGGGCCTGCTGTTTCGACACGGCCCGGTCGAGGCGTTTTTGCGCCGCTGAACGGCGGCCCGACCCGGTTGTCAGCAGGGGGTTTTCGCTCATCCGGTGACCAAGTCACGGGACGCCGACCCCGGGGTGCAGCCGCGCCGGCGCCGGGGGTTGGGCGTGTGTGCATTCTCGAATCGGGCCTGGTCCGCCGCCGCGCCGCCGGACCATCCCATCGCGTGTTACCTTGCCGGCGCACCTTATCCGCGGGTGTGGCCGGAGGCAAGCCGGGCAGGGTGAGGACCGCGGAGGCTCGTGGCCGGATCGACCGACTCGGTGCCACGGGGTGATTGTGGTACAGTACCCGGGCTTGTGTTGCAGGGAGAACGATCATGGCGAAGGTAGCGGTGGTGATACCGGCGGCGGGGGCGGGCAAGCGTTTCGGCGGCGACGTGCGCAAGCCGTTTGCCAAGATCGACAACCGGCCCGTGTTCATTCGCAGCATCGAGCTGTTCGTCAACCGGCCCGACGTCGAGCAGGTCATTCTCGCCGTTTCGCCGGCGGATTATGACGTCGTCAAGGAGAAGTACGCGGCGAACCTGATGTTCATGGGCATCACGCTGGTCAAGGGGGGGGCGGAGCGGTACCAGTCGGTGGCGGCGGCGCTCGACGCGGTAAGCGAGGAAGCCGAGCTGGTTTGCGTACACGACGCGGTTCGGCCGTGCGTGTTGCCGAGCTGGATCGACAAGGTCTTCGAGCAGGCCGGGAAGCGCGGAGCGGCGATTCTCGCGGCTCCGCTGACGGGGACGATCAAACGGGCCGCGGGCGGGAAGATCGTGGAGACCGTCTCGCGCGAAGGGCTCTACGAGGCCCAGACGCCGCAGGTCTTCCGCAAGGAAATCCTGGTCGAGGCGTATGCGGGGCTGGGGGACGATTTCCGGCCGACCGACGATGCGCAGGTGGTCGAACGGGCCGGCCACCCGGTGGCGATCGTCGAAGCGGACCGGCGCAACATCAAGATCACCACGGGCGGGGATATGGCACTGGCGGCGGCAATCCTCAAGGATTTCGCGCGGCAGAGTCGCAAGGTCACGCCGCGCGGGCCGTTCGAGGAAGCCCAATGGTAAACTCGGCCGCGCGGCGCTAGAATCGACGGGGCCGCGTCGCGCCGGGAGGGCCACGGCGTCCTGCGCGGCGCGAATGTTCGTACAGCGGACGGATCGGACGGCAAGCGACTGCACTGCCATGCGCGTGTGTTCTCGAACACAACCCGGTTGTCGTCGCCGCGCGTGCCGGCTGGCGGCCTGGGGGGGCTGGCTGGCGCTGGTGCTGGCGGGGGGCGGGTGCAACCTGTTCTCGCCGGCGTCGGGTGCCCCGGCCGGC
>JALSRY010000662.1 GCA_026984555.1 Phycisphaerae bacterium | reverse complement strand
CAGATGTCGCTGACCAGATCGACCTGCCCGAGCCGCCGGCCCAGCAGTTGCCGCGCGCGGGCCAGCAAATCGCTGTCGGCGCTGAGCAGGCCGCAGATCAGCTTGACCGCTTGCGGATTCCTCGGTCGGGCCATGCGGCAAAGTGTATCGCGCGGCTCCCGGTGCGGTAAGCCCCGGGCTGCGAACGACCGGCGGCGACACCCGTGCGATGATTGAGGGGGCGACGCCGCCCCGCGAAAGCCTACTCGGGCATCGCGCGGGGGCCGGTGGCGCCGCCGGCGTCCTGGCCGGTGCTCGATTGCAGCAAGGCGACATCGGTCGCGTGTTCGCGGGTGAAGCGAGCGAGCGCCAGCGTGTCGGAACCTGGATACGCCCACCCGGTGATCGTGGTTCCGTCGTCGCATCTGACGTCGAGTTCGAGCCGCGGGCGGCGTTGCCACCACGTTCGCCGCACGCGCACCCGCCCCGTCGTAAACACGGTTTTGCCGCGGAGCTTGCCTACGTCCTGCATGAGCATCCCGCGCGCCGCCCCGGCCTGGTCGGAAGCCACCGGCGCGGCGCCGCTCGGGGGCACGGCCGTCAGGAAGATGTGGAAATCGCGGGGGCCTTCATGCGCCGCGGGCAGCGGGAACTCGAGCAGCCAGCGCCCCGCATCGTCGGAACAAACCCAGTCGCTTCTGAGCACGACACGTTGCTGGGCCGGCGGCGCGAACGGCTGGCGCAGTTCGACACGCGCCCCGCGCGAGCAACCACCGAGAACCGCCCACAGCACGACCGACCCGACCCCGATGTTTCCGCGCCGCCAGCAGGACCGATCCCGCTGATTTCTCGGCATCGCCGGCGTAATGGTCCCGGAGCGCACCGCCGGCAAACCGCGGATGGTGGATGTCATGGCATGTACCCCACGGAGCCGATCCGCTCGCCGGGGGATCGGCCGACCTCGGGTTGCGATTCTACGGCGGTTGGTGGCGGCGTCCAGACGGGCAAGCCGGGTCCACACCCGCGCAAAAACGACCGCACAACGGTCGCTCCAACCCGTTGTGCGGCGTGACAGAAGATGTGACCGTCAGGGCCGGCCTACTTGGAGTCCCCCGGAGGATCCTGTTCGAGCATCTTGCGGAGGTACGCGTTCTCGCGCCGCGTGGCCTCCAGGTCGAAAATCATGTACTTGATCCACAGCCGCAGGAAGTCGATGTTCTCCTGCAACTGGGCGACACTCTTTTTTATGTTGGCGTGCCGGGTGCGCGTTTCCTCGGCCAGCAAGCGGAGCCGGGCACGCTCGCCTTCGGGCAACGTCTCGATCTGGGCCACAAGCTCTTTGAGCTTTTTCTGGAAAGCGGCTTCGTCCATCGCTTCAATCCTCCTCGGTGCGGATGGCGACTCGTGTGTCGCGGGACGCCCAATAGTAGGAACGGGACCGCGGCAAAGACAATCGATTCTCGCCGCTTCGATCGCGCCCCGAGGATTAGCGGACGCGAACCCGAACTTGCGTCGGCCCGGCGGCCGGTTTATGGGAACCTGACAGGAACCCCCGCGCGCCGACCGCTACCCGGCCGATGGCCAAACCCGGGAACCTTGCCCCGGGAGGCCGCCGCGCGGTATGGAGTACGAATGTTCGTCTTGCTGGAACACCACGCCCCCGCCGGGCTGCACTGGGATTTCATGCTTGAACTTCCGCACCAAGCGGAGCTGGCGACCT
>JALSRY010000661.1 GCA_026984555.1 Phycisphaerae bacterium | reverse complement strand
TCCGCCGCCCACGGCCAGCGCTTGGTAAACAGGGGCGTACATTCGTAATGCGCCGGCGCGATGTCGGAGAGGAATGTCACATACGGGCTACGACAGTCGATGCGCTGGATCTGCACCCAGGGTAGTCGGAATGTGCCCAGCGTCGCGTTGCGAAGCTCAAGCGTGGTGGCATCGCCCCCGACGACCACCCCGGCGAAGGCGTCTCCGTCACGCCGCGTCACGCGGCATACCGCGGTGCCGGAAACGTCCTCGGCCATCCGCAACCCCGCCACGCGGTCCCACGGCACGCGCAGGGTCCGGGTTTTCCACGCAAACGCGACCGCACCGCTGTCGAGCCTTCGCACGACACCCCGCAACACCATCGTCTTGCCGCCGCGCTCCACGACGATCACATCCTGCCGGGGAGCGTTTGCCGCCAGTACGTCGCGCAGCCGCGCCGCCGCAGACGTCCCCGGATTCGTGCGCACGATCGCGCGCAGATGACGCGAGGGTATTTCGGCGACGAGTCCGCCGGGCAGACGCACAGGCAGGACCGAGGCAGCGTTGTCAGGTGACTCGTTGCGCCGCTCGTCGATCCTGGCACCAAACCGCGAACCGTCGTTCAGTTCCACACGCCAGGGCGCGGACGCGGGAGGCGGCGCCGCCGGCTCGGCAACGACACGAACCCACAGCACCTGGGCCCACGCAAGCGTCACTTCGTCGCTGCCGGTGTCGAGCACGAGTTCCGGAAACGCCGCGCGGAGCGTTCCGCGGACAGCCTGCCCGCCCAGCGTCGTCACCTCGACATTCGCGCATGGCGGCGCGGACGCCGACTCACGGGACGAAGGTCCGATCCGCCCCGAGCCACAGACCAGCAGCAATCCGGCCGCGAGCACACACGCCATCCTTGCGCGGCCGAAACCACGGCCCGACGCGCGCGACGCACCGCAGCACGCTCCGCGCATCATTTCTCCTCCGCGAGCGAGCGGTAATACTGTTCGACCAGCTCGCGATAGCGCGAGGGGAAGCGTTCTCGGATCGACTGCAAGATCCGCTGACGCTCGGCGGGCGGCAGTTTCCCCCACGCCTGGCCCGGGCGGGCCCTGGGTTTGGCGTGCAGCTCGCCCACGCGACCCGCGCCGCCGGGCGCCGCGGACGCCTCCCGCGGCTTCGCGCCGGCCCGCGAAGGTTTGCGTTGGGCCCGCTTGTCACCGGCCTTGTTGCACTTGCCGCCGCTGCAATTCTTCTCGCGTTGTTCTCGCTCTTTGATGAGCTTGTCGAGCATGACGATGATGTGTTGTTGCTCCTGACGCAGCCGCGCATCGTCGCGACCGGCGTGGAGCTGGTCGGCGGCGAAATCCATCACCTGGGCCACCTCGCCGAGCGTTCCCTGTTCCCGCCGCTCGATCTCGAGCCGGAGCTGCGCCGCCCCCAGACGCACCGTTTCCGGCAGCCGAGCGAAGCGCGCATCGAGCGTCTTCAGCGTTGCAAGCGCGTCGTCGAACCGCAGCAGGCGAAACGCGCACGATGCGCGGATCAGCCACACGCGAGGCGCAAACGGCGTATGCGCCACAAGCCAGTCGGCTCGTTCGATGAGCCGCGCGGCCTCCGCTTCCGCAGCATCCAGGCGCCCCAGGGCAACCAGAATCCGCACATAGTAGTACGATGCGTCGGCAGCGAGGTACGGATCGTCCGACGCCCGGAGTACATCGAACGCCGCCAA
>JALSRY010000660.1 GCA_026984555.1 Phycisphaerae bacterium | reverse complement strand
GAGCCGGCGCAGGCGGAGGCCTGTGCGGTCGCCCCGCGGTGTTGCCAGCAACGCCAGCGTGGTCGCCGGTCGTGGATGCGAAGATCGTTCGCGCCGGGGACATCGCCGAGCGCGATGCGCAGGGCTGTCCAGGCGATCCGGCGGTCCGGCGCAGCGGGCGGAGCGGGCAGGGTCAGGCGCATCCTGAGGCCCGGGCCGGGGTCGGAATGTGTTTGCCGCAGGATGCGAAAGCCGGAGGCGGGGCCGGCTGGTTGGGTACGGGGTGCGCGGGATGGCGGAGGTTCCTGGGGGCGGAGGGCGGTCCGCAGACCCGGAGCGGCCGACCGGGGCTCGTCGGTGCGAAGGCTCTCCAGCGCGAGCCGCGCCTGTCGCAATACGTCGTCGTCGGAGAGATCGCCGGCGATGCAGGTGCGCCACGTCGGCGGCGGAAAAGTCGGGCGCGGGTTCGTGGTGGCGGTCTGGCCAAGTGGCGACCAGTGCCACTCGAGCACGGCGCCGACCTGATCGGCGCTACACGTGCTCGTCAGCAGACCGGCCCCGCGCACGAACGTCATGCCGTTGAACGTCGCGTAGTCGTCTTGCCGGGGGGCATCGCGAAGGCCGTGATCCGGCGGAGAACCGCGCGCCGGGCCCACACGCCGGGTCGCGACAGCGACGCGCTCGGCGGTGGGGAGCGGACACACGACCAGACCGCTTCGGCCGGCGGCCGCATGGACCGCGATTGTCGGGTGGTGGGCCGGAGGCGTGGGAGCGGGGAGGTTTTTCGCGGCGGCGGCGATCCGCTCCAGTAGCGGTCCCGGTTCGATCGCCTCGGCATTCTTCGGGGCGGGCGGGCGTGGCGCGGTCGTCTCCGCTTGAGGTAAGACGATGATTCGCCGCGCGTCGCGCAGCGCGGCGGCGACATGGCGCACGTCCGGCACGCCCACGCTGGCGATTTGGGTGGGGATCAGCGTGGCGAGGAGCAGATCGCCCGCGACGACCTCGTGTTCGGCGAGCGCGCGTGCCCGTTCGGGAAGGCGATCGAGCCGGTCGGCGGCCCGTTGCCGGGCCATCGCCCGTGCCCGCACGTGGGCCACCGCCGTTGGTGTTCGGGTGGCGATGCGGGCCACGGCTGCGCTGGTTGCGTTAGCGAACCGTCGGGCCAGCCGGTCGTTCGCGTTCGCCGGCAGGTCCGCCGCGATCATGACCGCGCCATCGTTCCGCCAGGCTCGCGCGCTCCAGCGTAGACGCCGCAGGCCCAGCCGCCGGCAAGCGGGTGCCAACTCGCCGTCGATCGGGTTGCACAGGCGCTCCATGAGGACCGCGATGGCGGCATGCTCGAAGTTGCCCAACGGAGGGGCCTGCCACGCGACGGCGACCGTCCCGGGAGGGCCGGATACCGCGAGCGTGTGGGGGCGTTCCTGCGTGGATCGGTCGTTTCGGTGTACCGGCGGCATGCCGGGCGGGAGGTTGCCGAATCGCGCCCGGATCAGCGCGAGTACCTCATGGGCGGAAACGTCGCCCGCGATCAAAACCGTGGCGTTGGATGGTCCGAAGCCGTGCGCGAGCCATTCCTGGATTCCGGCGCGCATCGTTCCTGTCGCGTCGGGGCCGGCTTCGGGGCGTGCGGGCGAAGGTTCGTGGGGCGCGTCGGTCAACAAGACCGGGAGCACGGCGGACCACAGGCGCGATTCCGGGTCCGCCGCGCCGCAATCGTTCGCGACGGT
>JALSRY010000659.1 GCA_026984555.1 Phycisphaerae bacterium | reverse complement strand
GATCCCGACGGTGACCGAGTGCGCCGAGGCCCCCTGCTTCGACCCCGGCGATCACGACATGGCCTGTGAGCTCTCGGTCTCGGGCGAGCCGTTCTACTGCGTGTACGAGAAGGGCCAGGCCTGAACAATGCCCGCGCGGCCCGCACCCGCCCCGGCCCCCGCCGGCCGGTCTCGTCCGGGTGCGCCCGCCGGCGGGCCGGAGGCGCGAGCACATGGCAACCGACACCGCTGCTGAACTGACCCGCGAAGAATACGACCTCTTTCGCGACCTGATCTATCAGCACGCCGGCATCAACCTCGGCGATCAAAAGCTGCAACTCGTTCGCGCCCGGCTGGGGGCCCGGCTGCGGGCGGGCGGGTTCTCGAGTTACCGCGAGTATTACAATTTCGTGAAAGGCGATCGCTCGGGGCAGGAGCTGACCCAGTTGATCGACGCGATCTCGACCAACACGACCCACCTGTTCCGCGAGGCGAAACATTTCGACTTTCTCGCCGAGACCGCCCGCGCCTGGGCAACCGACCGGCGGAATCCCCGCCGCCCCATCCGCATCTGGAGCGCCGGCTGCTCCAGCGGCGAAGAGCCCTACACCATCGTGATGACGATGGACGACCTCGCGCGGCGAACCAAGGGCCTGCAATTCAAACTGCTGGCCACCGACATCTCGACGCGCGTGCTCGCCAAGGCCCAACGGGGCCTGTTCGAGCCGGACAAGCTGGCGAAGGTGCCCCCCGCGTTCCGCAAGCGTTACTTCGTATCCGTGCGCCAGGACGGTCGCGACATGTTCGAGATCCGCCCCGAGATTCGCGGGCAGATCCGCTTCGCCCGGCTCAACCTGATGGACGAGCGGTTCCCGTTCCGAAACAAGATCGACATCATTTTCTGCCGAAACGTGATGATCTACTTCGATCGCCCGACCCAGGAACGACTCGTGGCCAAGTTCGCCCAGGTGCTCGCACCCGGTGGATACCTCCTGATCGGACATTCGGAGAGCCTCAACAACATCAAGCACTCGCTCGCATACGTCATGCCAACGGTGTACCAGAAGAAGTAGCGCGACGGCTCGGGAAAACGGGACCAGACCCTTGCAAACCAGCGGCCCGATTCGCGTACTGATGATCCATGATTCGCCGCGCTGGTACAGGCGTCTGGCCGGCGCGCTGCGTGCGACGGGGCCGGTTCGCGTATTCGAATCTCCGCCGACCGCTCGGGCGCTGGGCGCGCGGGTGCTCGCGTGTCACCCCGACGCGGTC
Source organism: Phycisphaerae bacterium (assembly GCA_026984555.1). Taxonomy (GTDB): domain Bacteria; phylum Planctomycetota; class Phycisphaerae; order UBA1845; family Fen-1342; genus JALSRY01. Next base: position 6,807 of record JALSRY010000659.1, on the reverse strand, counting down.
GTGCTCGACCTGGCGCTCCCCGAACACCTCACGCTCCCGGTGCTTCGCAACCTGCGCGAACACTACCCGGTGCCGATTCTGGCGTGCAGTCAGCGCGGGCGCGACCGCACATCGGCCCTGGCGGCGATCGAACAGGGCGTCCTCGAAATCGTCGTGCGGCCGCGCGGCTGGGGTCGCGGTCCGTGGCGCCGCCTGGCGGCTGAGCTGGCCGGACGACTCCACGCCGCCGTCCGGCACGCCCGGCCGGTACGGTCGAGCGACTCTCCCGGCCGGCCGGTACGCTCGTTTCGTCAGGCGGGCATCGACCCGCAGCATCACCTGATGGTGGTGGGTGCGTCCACGGGCGGGCCCGAGGCGTTGCGCGAGTTGCTCGCCGCCATGCCCGCCGACGCGCCGCCCATCGCGATCGTCCAGCACATGCCGGCGATGTTCACAAAACCGTTCGCCCAACGTCTCGATGCGGCGTGCGTTCTGAGCGTCGGCCAAGCGCGCGAAGGGGAGCCGCTGCCCCCCGGACGCGTGGTCATCGCGCGCGGGGACACGCACCTGACCGTGCGGCGTGGCGGCGGCGGCTGGTTCGCCCACTACACCAACCAGCAGCGTGTCAACCTCCATTGCCCCAGCGTGGAAGTTCTGTTCGATTCGGCCGTACTTGCTGCGGGGCGCGACGCGATCGGTGTGTTGTTGACGGGCATGGGCGACGACGGTGCCCGCGGACTGCTGCGGCTGCATGAGTGCGGGGCGCTGACCGCGGCGCAGGATGCCCGCTCGTGCGTGGTCGATGGCATGCCCAAGGCAGCGCGCGAGCTGGGGGCTGCCGATGTGGTTGCTTCACCGGCAGACTTGCCGGGCCGACTGATCGAGGCGCTCGCGCGGCGGCAGGAAGTCGCCGCCGCGTTCCGTTGAAGTGGGGCGCTGGCGGCAGCTCGCGGCGTCGCGCAGTAGCTGGCACGATCCGCGGCGACACGGCCCGGGCGGTCGGCGGGTACGTCCGACGGTTCCGCCGTCGCCGTCGCCCCTGATGCCGGACGATGACGAAGGCGTGTCAGCCGATCATCGCGAGCAGTTTTTCGACCAGGCTGGCGATTCCGGCATGGATCGCGGCGGGCCCCGGACCAAGCATGTACGCGGGCGTGGTCACGACCTTGTGCGTTTCGTCCGCGACGCACTCGGTCACGGCGCAATCGACATGCTCGCAGCCCATCGCGTTGATCGCCCCCGCTGTCCCGGCGTCGTTCCCGATCGTGACGCGGGCCTTGATGCCCTTCTTGCCGGCGACGCGGGCCAGCAGCGCCGGGGCGATACAGATCGCCCCCACGGGTTTTTTCTGATCGAGCATATCGCCGATCAGTGCCTCGACATCCGGGTTTACCCGGCACTGGGCGCCCTCGTCGGCGAAGGAGCAGAGGTTCTTGGCCGCTCCGAACCCGCCCGGCAGCACCAGCGCGTCGAGCTCCGCAGCCTGCACGGTGGCGACGTCGCGGATGTCGCCGCGCGCGATTCGCGCCGCCTCTTTGAGCACGTTGCGCGACTCGCGTGTGGGCTCCTTGGTGGCGTGATCGACGACCTGCACCACGTCGATATCCGGCGCACAGCAGACGATCGTGGCCCCGTGCCGGTCGAGTTCCAGCAGCGTGCAGACCGCCTCGTGAATCTCCGCGCCATCGAGAAAGCCGCAACCAGAGAGTATGACCCCGACCTTGGGCATGATGACCTCCCTTCCGGGTTTCGATAGAAGTCCCTACCGCTTCGCTATTGTACGACCACCGGCGCCAGATGCACGCGGGGATTGGCCGGTCCCCGGTCCGAAGCCGCGAGCCGCCGCCCCGGCCCCCCCCGCGGGCAGCGTCGCCCGCGCCCGCCGGTTGAATCTCCGCCCCGCGCGACCTATGCTCTCCCGCTCGCACGAGGAGCCCGACGATGCCCGATGAGCACTGCGAACACACCGACCCCGCGCAGCCGATCCCCCGTGGTAAGGAACACTTCGGCGACGGTTGGCAGCACAACTTCGCCCCGCTCGAACCGCTCGATGTCGTGGGCGCCGAGTCGTTCGCCGACATGCTGGACCGCATGAGCCGGGCGTCGTTCGGCGGGCGGGCGTTGGGGCAGGCGGCCGACGTGCTGTACGAGATGGTCGCCGACCCGGACTGCTACGTCGTGGGGACGTTTTCGGGCGCGATGACGATCGCCAAGATGGGGCTGCTGATCACCGACATGATCGATCGCGGCCTGATCGACGCGGTCGTCAGCACCGGCGCGTTGATCGGGCACGGGATGGTCGAGCAGTCCGGCCACACGCATTTCCGCTACGAGCCGACCTGGAGCGACGAGGAGCTTTACCAGGCCGGCTACGACCGCGTCTACGACACGCTCGAGCTGGAAAACAACCTCTACGCGGCCGAGGACATTCTCGATGACGTGCTCGAAGGCATCGGCCCCGACGAGCCTTTCGGCAGCCGCGAGCTGCTCGAGCGCATCGGCCGCTACCTCCGCGAGCACCACGGCGGCCGGGGGATCCTCCAGTCCGCGGCAGCCCGCGGCGTGCCGGTCTACGTTCCCGCGTTCACCGACAGCGAAATGGGGCTCGACGTGTTCACGTACAACACGCTGCGGGCCCGCGAGGGCAAACCCGGCGTCCGCTTCGACCCGATGCGTGACGTGGGCGACTTTCTCCGGCGTATCAGCGCCGCGAAGCGTCTCGGGTTGTTCACGATCGGCGGGGGCGTGCCGCGCAACTGGGCTCAGCAGGCCGGCCCGCTCGCCGAGCTGCTCCACTTCCAGACGGACGGAGCCACGGGCGGGCTGGTGCGTTTTCGTTACGCCGTCCGCATCTGCCCGGAGCCGGTTCACTGGGGCGGGCTCAGCGGCTGCACGTACTCGGAGGGTGTGTCGTGGGGCAAGTTCGTTCCGCCCGCCGAGGGTGGCCGCTTCGCGGAGGTGTTGTGCGACGCGACGATCGCGTGGCCTTTCCTGGTCCGGGCGGTGCTGGAACGTCTCGGGCGATTGGACCCGACGCCCGAGGTCTGAGACGGCGGCGCGCCGCGCGCCGACGGGTGTCGGCGACGCTGCTTCCCGCCACCGGGGCGCGACGGGTCAGGCGCCGGTTCCGCTGGAAAACAGCGTGCTGATGAGGTTGGTCACGAAGGCGTTCATCGCGGTTCCGATGGCGGATTGCAGGATGGAGGTCAACTGCGCATCGGACAGCGCGTTGCACCCGCCGAGCACAAACAAGCCGCTGCCGGGCAGAAAAACACGCCAAAAGAGCTTCGAGTAGTTTCGCCGTTTCATTTCGTGCCATCCTCCAGTTGATGCGAATCCGCACGGTCGGGTCGCATCCATAGTAGCGAGTGTCAAGGTGTCGGGCGAGTCCCGCCGGCAGGCGGATGCAGCGCGATCACAGAGGCCCGGGTGGCCCGCAACACCCGCACGCCGACGCCGGACGGCTTCTGCCACTGCCCCGCGACCGCGACATAACGCCCGACGCTCCGCGGTGCCGGGAATCCGATTTTCGGGGGAAACTCGACGTATGCCAGGATCCGCCCCCCGACCGGGTCGCGAACCTCGTAGCGCATCCCGAACGGGCCGGCGGGCAGATCGAAACACGGTCGCAGCACCCCACGCACCACGACCAGCGCGGGCGGGGCCGGCTTGGGCACCGAGGCGGACGCGGGTACTTGCGCGGGCGCAGGGGGAATCGGTTTGGCCGGGATGCGCGGCGCGGGCGTCCGCGCGACCGCGGGGCGCGACGTCGGCATTGTCGGCGGCGTATTCACCGCGGGCTGCGCCGGGCGCGACGCGACCGGCTGGGTCGCGGCGGCGGTCGGCGAGTGGACCGTGGGGGTGGTGAACCCGGTTGCCGGCCGAGACGCCGGCCGCGGCCCGCGGGACATCAGCCGGCGGGCCTCGGCCTCGTCGATACGTTCTACGTAATCGCCGAAGACATAAACGTAAACATCTTTCGGTGGGGCGATCTTCAACCAGCGGTCGCCGAGCCGCCCGAGGATGTGGACCTCCGCATCGCGCGGCAGGCGCACCTGGACCTCACTGAGCAGGGGATCGCGGGGTTGGATATCGCTCCCGACGCGGACGCGCAAGGTGGTGACGACCCGCACGACGCCCCGGTCGTTGCCCACGGGTTCGATGTAGTCTGCTGAAACGATCGAGTAGACACCCGGTGGAGGGATGATGCGGTACCAGCCGTATTCGCGGCCCACGGCTTTGAGCACCTGGTCGCGGGTGGCGCGGGCAACGATGCGGCTGTTGGCGTCGGCGCGGGAACGCAGGTTCACGCGGTCCACCGTGACCCGCAGCCAATAGAACGGCACGCGCCCGGATTCCGCCGCCGGCTGTGTGGACTGGGCACCGGCGCTGGGGCCGGCAGCCACAACCGCCAGAACCAGACCCGCCACCAGCCCCGTTCGCGTCGAGTCGTTGCGGCGCATCAGCTTCACCATGACGAAACCTCCGGCACACCCGGAAGTTAGCTCGACGCCGAAATGGTGTCAAACACCGCGCGACCCCACGCGGAACGATCCGATCCCGCCGGCGGACCGTTTCGCCAACCAGCCGACGGCCCCCCGTCGGCGGTCGCGGCCGAGGCGTCCATAACCGCGCCGGCACGTCGGGAAGCGGGCCGGCGGTCCCGGCTCGACGCTCGAACGCTATACTACTTGGTTCGCAGCCCGATACGCGGGTCGCGGCGGAACCGCTGGTGAGGTGGCACGCGCATGGATCGCAGCCGAATTCGCAACTTCTCGATCATCGCCCACATCGACCACGGCAAGAGCACGCTGGCCGATCGGCTCTTGCAACGGGCCGGCGCGGTCTCCCAGCGTGACCTCCGCGAACAGACGCTCGACACGATGGAGCTGGAACGCGAGCGCGGCATCACCATCAAGGCCTCCGCCGTCACGATCGACATGGAAGTCGACGGCCAAACGTACATGTTCAACCTGATCGACACGCCGGGGCACGTCGATTTTCACTACGAGGTGGACCGGGCGATGGCGGCCTGCGACGGCGCGTTGCTGCTGGTCGATGCGACCCAGGGCGTCCAGGCCCAGACCGTCGCCAACGCCTACGCCGCCGTCGCCAACGATCTCGAAATCATCCCTGTCGTCAACAAGATCGACCTGCCCAGCGCGAACCCCGAGGACACGGCGATCGAGATCGAGAGCGTACTCGGCATCAGCGCCGACAACGTTCAGTTCGTCTCCGCCAAGAGCGGCGAGGGCGTCGAGGAGCTCGTCCGAGCGGTCGTCGCGCATCTCCCCCCGCCCCAGGGCGACCCCGCCGCCCCGCTCCAGGCGTTGATTTTCGATTCGCAGTACAACGACTATCGTGGCGTGATCTGCTACCTGCGTGTGGTTCACGGCACGCTCCGGCGCGGGCAGAAAATCCTGCTGATGGGCCGCGGCCGGGAATACCTCGTCAGCGAAATCGGCAAGTTCCGCCCCGCGATGACCCCCTGCGACGAGCTTGCGGCCGGCGAAACCGGGTACATGGTCGCCAGCATCAAGACGCTGCACGACGTGACGGTGGGCGACACGATCACGGACGCGCTCGCCCCCGCATCCGAGCCCTTGCCGGGTTACGAGCCGCCGCAATTGATGGTCTTTTGCGACTTTTTCCCTTCCAGCGGCGAGAACTACGACGATCTGCGCGAAGCGCTGGAAAAGCTCAGCCTCAACGATTCCTCTTTCACGTTCCATCCCCAGCACTCCGATGCCCTCGGCCCCGGGTTCCGCTGCGGCTTCCTCGGACTGCTCCACATGGAAATCGTCCAGGAGCGGCTCGAGCGCGAGTGTGGCGTCAACGTCGTGCAGACCGCCCCCAGCGTCACCTACGAGGTCGAGCTGGTCACCGGCGAGGTGCAGCGTGTCGAGGCCGCCGGCGATCTGCCCGACGCCAACAAGATCCGGGAGCTGCGTGAGCCGTGGATCGAAATGCAGATCATCACACCCGACGAGGGCGTGGGGAACGTGATGAAACTCGCCGACCAGCGCCGCGGCATCTACAAGCGTACCGAGTACCTTTCCCCCACCCGCGTGATGCTGACCTACGAGTTCCCTTTCGCCGAGGTGCTCTACGACTTCTATGACAAGCTCAAGAGCGTCACCCGCGGCTACGGGACGATGGACTACCACATCGTCGAGTTCCGCCCGGGTGATCTGGTGAAACTCGACATCATGGTCAACAAGACCGTCGTCGATGCGCTCAGCCTGATCTGTCACCGCAGCATCGCCGATCGCCGCGGACGACGTTTCCTCATCAAGCTTCGCCGCGAGATCGGCCGCCAGCAGTTCGAAATCCGCCTCCAGGCCGCCATCGGCAGCAAAATCATCGCGTCGGAAACCATCAAGCCCTACCGCAAGAACGTCACCGCCAAGTGCTACGGCGGTGACGTGACCCGCAAGCGCAAGCTGCTGGAAAAGCAGAAGAAGGGCAAGAAACGCATGAAGACGGTCGGCAGCGTGGACATCCCGCAAACGGCGTTCATGACCGTCTTGCAGCCGGAGGACTGAGCGCGTCTCCGCGTCTCCGCCGTCGAGTTTCCGGCCGCGAGAAGCCCGGGTGGGGTGGCGACCGGAGATATGCGCGCGGGGGTCTTGCGGGGCGTGCGTCACCAGCCGCCGTCGCGTGTGAACGGGCTGCCGGTTCCGAGGCGCGCGTCGCAGGGGTTGGTGGCGCAGACGGTGCGGGCCAGCTCGATGCCCATGGCGCAGACGTCGGGGGCGTCGTCGTGCCGGGCCTTGGGAAAATGCAGAAACTGGTTTTCGATCTCCGGATCGAGTCGGTGGGGCAGCC
>JALSRY010000658.1 GCA_026984555.1 Phycisphaerae bacterium | reverse complement strand
TTGATCTTCGAGCGGGACGACTCGGCCTATTGGCTCGACCAGTTGCGGCCGGCGCCGGGGTCGTTCGTGCCGATGGGCGTGGTATTCCCGGTTGGCACGCGACCCGAGCGCCTGCCGCGCCGGGCCGGCGGGCACCTGCGCGGGCACCGGCCCAAAGTCGCCTACGGCGGCCTGCCATGGCCCACGGCCTCGGAACCCGACGATGACCGCTGAGAACCCCGGCGCTCCGTTGGGAGAGGCGACCGCCACGCCGGCCGGGGCGGATATACTTTCTGCCGGGCGAAGCCCGCACGGCGGGTCGGTACGCCGGCGGCGGGGATGTTGTTCGGCGGGGCTGGCCAGGGGGGCATGAGGCCGGAAGACGACGCGCGTGGCAAGGCGTCGTTCCGACCGGTGAGGTAAGGACAGGAGCGTCGATGGCCAAGAGCACGTTTGCGGACCGAACGTCACGCACCGATCTGGCCGTAGAACGGGAGCGTGCGGTACTGGTCGGCGTGATCACCGACGGGCGGCCGCTCGCGGGGGATCCACTGGCGGAGCTCGCGGAACTGGCCCGATCGGCCAACGCGATCGTGGTGGATCGGGCGATCCAGCGACGGCGCAGCTACGACGCCGCCACGTGCGTGGGCAAGGGCAAGCTCGAGGAGCTCCGACAGCGGGCCGACGCGCACGCGGCGGATCTGATCATTTTCGACAACGACCTTTCGCCTTCCCAGATTCGCGAGATCGAAAAGGCGACCGAGCGCAAGGTGCTCGACCGCAGCGAGCTGATCCTGGACATTTTCGCGTCGCGTGCGCGCACCAGCGAGGCCCGACTCCAGGTCGAGCTGGCCCAGCTCGAGTACACCGCGCCGCGGTTGCGCGGCATGTGGACGCACCTCGAACGCATCGCCGGCGCCGGTGGCGCAGGGGGCGCCGGCAGCGTCGGCGGCATCGGCACCCGCGGCCCCGGCGAACGGCAGATCGAGATCGACCGGCGGATCGTCGCCAAGCGGGTCGCGCGGTTGCGGCGCAAGCTGGCGGCGATCGACCGCCGGCGGTTGCGGGAGGTCCAGGCCCGCCGGGGGCAGTTCACCGTTTCGCTGGTCGGCTACACCAACGCCGGCAAGAGCACGCTGATGAACGCCCTGACCGGCGCGGGGGTGCGCACCGAAGACCGCTTGTTCATGACGCTGGACACGCTGACGCGCAAGTGGGAACTGGGGGGCGGGCGGAGCGTGCTGTTGTCGGACACGGTCGGGTTCATCCGCAACCTTCCGCATCACCTGGTGGCATCGTTTCACGCGACGCTCCAGGAAGCGTTGCACGCCGACCTGCTGTTGCACGTGGTGGATGCGGCGAGCCCCGACGCGCTCGAGCAGATCGAAGCGGTTCGCGACGTGCTCCGCGGACTCGAGGCGGAACACAAGCCGACGCTGCTGCTACTCAACAAGGCCGACGCGATCCGCGACGAGGCCATCGTGACCATTCTGCGCCGGAATCACCCCGGCGCGCTGCTGATCTCCGCGCGGACGGGAACCGGGCTCGATGATCTCCGCGTGGCGGTCGAACAGCGGCTGGCCGGTCAGCGCCGCGATGTCGAGTTGACGCTGCCGGCCCGCAACGGTCGGGCGTTGAGCTTCCTGGAACGCACCGCCGAGATTCTCGAGCGGCGTTACGAAGACCGCTGGGCCGTGTTTCGCGTCATCATTCCTGAACATGCCCTGCGCGACCTGCGCCGCTTGGCGCCGGCGTTGCGTTGTGGCGACGGGTCGGCGTGACCGATCGGTCAGAGCGGTTGCCGCGGGGTCAGTGCGTCAAGGCGTAGAGGACGATGTTGGCCGCGAGACGCCGGGCGTCGTCGATCAGATACCCGCGGCAGTTGTAGCAGACGTGGCCATCGAGGCCGCAGCCGATCGCGAAAGGGCTGTAGACGATCGCCAACCGGCCGTCGATTTCCAACCCCCACAACTCGGGGTGCTTGAGTCCCGGATGATCGGCGAGCGCGGCCGGTTTGTAACCGATGGTGTCGAGCCGGAACCCGGGCTGACCGCGAAAGATGGGATGATCGGGCGGGAGTTTCCGCAAAGACTCGTTCGGAAACATCTTCTCGACCATCGCGCGGAAGGCGGCGTCGAACGCCTCCCGCCCGCAGCAGGCGTCGGCGAAGAGGAACCCCCCACGACGCAGGTGCGCGGCGAGCGCTGTCCGTTCCTGCTCGGAAAGCTCGAAGTGGTAGTGCCCGGTCATGTAGAGGATCGGGCTGTTCCGCAGGTCGGCGTCGGTCAGACGCACGGGCTTATACCGCGTCACGACGTCCATATGCAGGTTGTCACGCAGGTATTCAGCGAACTTCACGAGCGCTTGCGGGTCGGGGTGCCAATCCCCGTCGTAGACGACCTGGGCCAGGCGCAGCGCGTCGCCCGGGGGCGGGGTCTGCGACGTGTCCTGCCCCTCGTCGGGCAGCGTGACCACATCGAGCCGGTCCCGCAGCGCCTGTCGGCCGGTGGCGAACGCCGCGATGTTCGTTCCCAGCCGCAGCGCCTGCTCGCTGAGTCGAGGCACATCGCCCTGTTCCCACAAGCACGAAAAGTCGCGCGGACTGAAGATCACGCTCGTGCGGCAGCCGACATCGAGCCCCATCAGTCCGGCGGGTTTGAGGTCGTAGTGGGCGCTATAGACGGGGTGTCCGGGGTCGAGCTTGTGCAGCGGGACGCCGGGAAAGGTCTCGGTGCAAAACTGTTTGAAACCGTTGATGAATTCTTTTCGCCCGCAGCAGGCCTCGGCCAGCAGGGTGCCGCCCTGCTCGACGTAATTGCGCAATTTTTGACGTTGGCGGGCGCTGAAGCGCGGGAATTCGTGCCCCTGGAAATAGAGCAGCGGGGCGGCGAGCCATTGTTCGAGCGGCGCGTCGAAATCCACCACCTGCCAGCTCGTCGGTTCGCCCAGCTTGTCGCCGATGAACGAGACCAGGTGCTCGACATCGTGCCGGTCGGGGTCCCAGCGGTCGTCGTCGGACCAGCGCAGCTTCTGGATCAGCAGTGGTTTGCGGCCTTTGGCCAGGAACAGGACGGCAAACGACGTGTCGATGACACCGTTGCCCCAGGTGCCGTCGGCGTTCTGGGAGCGCACCAGAAACTCGGCGCCTTCGCGGTACCAGTCGTGGCGACCGAAATAACGCCGGCCCGAGAGGATACCGCAACGTTCGACGGCATAGAGCCAGTAATAGACATAGGCCCGTCCGCGGCGGGGGTTTTCCAGCGTGCGGAAATTGTCGCCGAGCCACGCGAGTCCGCGGGCCAGCGCCCGCCCGGTCTTGTACCCGCCGCAGCCGGGCGCGGCCCCGTTGCGGAAGCCGTGTTCCTGCGTGATGGCGGTCGAGCTGCCGAGGATCAACAGGTCGGCGACGCCGGCGGCGGTCATGCTTCCGTAGCTCTCTCCGCTGTTGCGGTATGCCCAGCCGCCATCGGTCTTCTGGTTGCGCATGAGCTGGTTGCGGGCGATCTTCCAGACGCGGGGGGCGATGCGGATGCCGGCCTGGGCGGCGGCGTGGAGTCCGAGCAGTGCGAACTGCGTGTTGGAGTGGTCGTAGGTGCCGCCGCGGGTTTCGTAGGACCAGAGGCCGTTTCGTCGCTGGGCGGACACGAGCCAGTGCGCCGCCGCGCCGATCTCGGTGTGGTACTTGGCCGCGTCGGCCGCCGCCAACGCCATGATCTTCAGCGACACGACGTAGGTGTAGCGGTTGTCGAGCGCGCGAATCCGTTCGAGGGCGGCGCTGATCGACGGTGAAGCCGGTGGTTCGCCCGCGCGAAGGAGGGCGAGCGTGACGAGGCACGTCACGCCGCCGGCGTACCGGTGCCCGGTCATTTCCGCCCAGGAGCCGTCGCGCAACTGGTGGCGTTTGAGCGCCCGCACGCCTTGGTCGAGTGCTCGGCGGACCTGGCGTCCGGTGACTTCGGCACGGACGGGTGCCACCAGCGCCCCCAGCGCCGCCGCCACCGCCAGGAGGCGCCGGGCCCGCCGAGCGCCCCGAATATCCCGTGCCGCGTTCATACCACAGACAGTATACGTCACATCGGACGGTGTCGGTCGTGGCGGCGCGGTGAGCACCACGGGGAACGGTTGAACTTCGCGTGGAATCTGCCCGATAATCTGAAGCGGGATCACACACCCAAGGGAGCATCCATGATTGTCGTGATGCAGTCGGACGCGACGGAGAACGATATCGAGCACGTCGTCGAACTGGTTCGATCGTTCGGGCTGAGGGACCATGTGATTGTCGGAACCGATCGGACGGTCGTGGCCGCGATCGGTGACAAGCGCGACGTGGACACCAGCGCGATCGAAACGGCGCCGGGGGTCGATCGGGTGGTACCGATCCTGGCCCCGTACAAGGTGGCCAGTCGCGAGGTCAAACCCGAGCCCTCGGAAATCCCGCTGGGACCACACGCGGTGGTTGGGGGAACGAGGCTCGCGATCATCGCCGGCCCGTGCAGCGTCGAATCACGCAGCCAGTTGCTCGAAATCGCGCACGCGGTCCGCGAGGCCGGAGCCGTGGGATTGCGTGGCGGTGCGTTCAAGCCGCGGACGGACCCGTACAAGTTCCGGGGCTTGGGCGAGCAGGGGCTCGAGTTGCTCGCCGAGGCCCGCGAGCAAACCGGGCTTGCGGTTGTGACCGAGGTCATGAGCATCGCCCAGGTCGAGCTGGTGAGTCGCTATGCCGACGTCCTCCAGATCGGCACGCGCAACATGCACAACTTCAACCTGCTGTCGGCGTGCGGGCAATCCGAACGCAGTGTGCTGCTCAAACGGGGTTGGAGCGCGACACTCAGCGAGTTTCTGCTCGCCGCCGAGTACATCATCAACGGCGGCAACCACAACGTGATTCTCTGCGAGCGTGGCATTCGCACGCACGAGACCTACGTGCGCAACACCCTGCCGCTGGCGATCGTGCCGGCGGTGAAACGCGAGAGCCATTTGCCGATCGTGATCGACCCGTCGCAGGGGACCGGGCACGCGTACATGGTTCCGGCGATGTGTCGGGCGGCCATCGCAGCCGGGGCCGATGGGCTGCTGATCGAAGTGCATCACGAGCCCGAGCGGGCGCTTACCGATGGTGCGCAGTCCATCACGCCGGAGGTGCTGGTCCGCACGATCCAGGAGATCAAGCAGATCGCCGCGGCCGTGGGGCGCACGGTCTGAAGCGGGGGCCGCGCGGGCGTAGTGGCCGCGGTGTTTGCGATTGCGGCCGGGAGCGCGGGAGGCGGCTTCGTCCGCGCGGGTCGGCGCCGCTCGTGTCAGGTGCCGTCGCCGTAGTGGGCCAGCAGCAAGGACAAATCGGCCAGGTCCACGTCGCCGTCACCATCGAGATCGCCCTGGACGTAGGCTGCGCCGCTGGTGGTTCCGTAGTGGGCGAGCATGAGGGACAGGTCGGCGAGGTCGACGCGTCCTTCGCCGGTGAGGTCGCCCACCGGGCCGAAAAGCTCGGACCACTCGTATTCGAGCCGCGGGGTCCGGCCGGCGCCGTCGATGCGTCCGTCGGCCCAGATGGTCATGTCGGCCCGGTGACGAAACGCGATGCTGAACATGTGCAGGCCGTTGCCGCTCTCGGCGAGCAGATTCCAGTGGCTTTCTTGCGTCTTGGGCGTTTCGTCGTCGTAGTAGGCGTCGGCGCCGAAGTTCTCGTCGGGCGGCGTCGTGGTTCCGTCGGTCCAGGTGTTGGTGGTAATCATCGCTTCACCGTGGTGCCACTCGACCCGCGGCGTGCGGTAGTAGTAGAAATCCGGGCCGCTCTGGTAGGGGTTTTCGACCATGACCCCGCCGAAGCCCGCCGGCGCGTAATAGTTCACGAAGCTGCCGGTCATCAACTCGTAGTTCTGAAGTTCCGCGAACACCGCGGGCAGGTGGGTGCTGACGTCCGGGTCGGTTGCGAAGGTCAGCGCCAGGCGCGTGGCGACCATGCGCGGCATGCGGCCCGCGGCGAAATCGGTCGAGCAGTTGTAATCGTGCAGCGACACGATCGTGCCGAATTCGTTGACCGCGGTGACCACCGTCGGGATTCCCGGCCAGCCCATGTTTACCCACCGCGGTGAACCGTCAGCCGGCTGGCGGGCGCAGAGCACGTGGTGATTCGACGACGAATACAACGTCGGGAAATCGAGCCGCCGGGTCGATAGCGTGCGGATCGGCTCGGCCACATAACGTCCCCAACACGTGTGGCTGCGACATCCATAGAGCCATTCACCCGCCGTGCTGGCGACTTTCAGGTCGAGCGCGTCGATGTGCTCCTCGGGATGGCTGATCGCCAGCGCGGCGACCATGCCATCGATTTCATCGTCGATGTCCGGCGTGAAGTACGCATTGGCCATGATCCCGCGGACGTAGTTGTAGGCCCCGAACTGGTCGAGATAGGCCTTCGTCTGCTGCACGCCGAGTACGATCGCGTCGCCGAGGAGCTCGGCCTGGGCCTGCCCCATCTGGTAGAACGTTCCCCACACGCGCATGACCGTGTATCCCCGGCCTTGGGCATCGAGCTGCTGGTCGAGAATCACCCCGTGATCGCCCGCCCGTGCGGCGACATTGCCGCCCATGGCGACCAGCACGGCCAGAGCCACCGCTTGCGCACGCCGGCGCATGGCCGCCCTCGCGCTGTCGCATGGCCGCACCAAGGTTCCGTTCATGGTTTTCCCTCCACCAACGATGGTCGAACATGTCGCGGCCGGCCCACCCTTGAGCGGGGGTTTTGCCCCTGCGGCCGCATGAAGCCATTGTAGTGCCGGGGTTGGTGTGGGTGAAAGGTGTTTGCCGGCACACTTGCGGTCCACGACGGCGATCTCTGTCTGGCCATGTCCGTCGACCCGGGCGGATGGCCAGTTCTGTTCATGCTCTGGCAACGGCTGTCGCCAGTCGGGGCGTGCGGTGGGGGTATGCTTCGTGTATAGTCTTGCGCGAATGGTCGCCCGCCACGCCGACCGGCAGAGGTGGGGCCGTGCGCCGGCGATGGGGGGGCGAAAGACCAGACGGTTCAGTGCGGCAAGCGGCGTCGCCGGCGCCGCCCGACGTTGCGATGAGCCGACCCGACGAGGATTCCAACCATGATGACGCGATGGCGGCGGATCACCGGTGGCTTGATCGTTGCGCTCTGGCTGGTGGTGGCGAGCGGGTGCGAGTCGGGGGCGTGGGGCCGCAAGAAAACCCCCGCCGAGCCCAAGCCCGAGTCCGCCGTGCCGGCCGACAGCATCCTGGCCGACACGGTCGGCGCCTACGCAATGATGGGAGCTGCGTACCCGTTGCATCTGCGCGGCTACGGCATCGTGGTCGGTTTGGGCAAGAACGGGGGCAGCGACTGCCCCACCATCATCCGCGATTACCTGATCGATGTGCTCGCGCGGGAAGCTTCTGCGCGCAATCCACGTCGCAACCGCCCCGCCTTCTCGCCCCAGCGGCTGATCGACTCGCTCGATACGGCGGTCGTCGTGGTGCATGGGATCGTGCCGCCGGCGGCGCCCCGTCATACGGTCTTCGATCTCCAGGTCCAGGCGGTGGGTACGCAGACCCGTTCGCTCAAAGGGGGGTTGCTCCTGCCGTGCGAGTTGCGCCGCTTCGAGGCGACGGCGGTGGGCAAGGAGCTGGTCACCGGGCCGGCGCTGGCATACGCCGGCGGATTGATCTACATGCCGCGCCCCGACGGCGGCGGATCGGGCACAACGTCGAACCTGCGGCGGGGGTTGGTGCTCGGCGGCGGGCGAACCACGGAGAACCGGCCCGTGCGGCTGCTGATGCGTGAGCCGTCGTACTGGATGGCCCGCAAGATCGAGCAGCGGCTCAACGAACGGTTCGGACGCCATCCGGCCGTCGCCGAAGCGGTCAGCAAGGGATATCTCACGTTGACGACCCCGCCGGCATATGCCGACCAGCCCGCCCATTTCATCGAGCTCGCCACGCACGTCTATCTCGAAAACTCGCCCGAGCTGGCCGATCGCAAGTTGCGCCAGCTCGCCGAGCACCTGGACGAAGACGACACCGTGCGCAACCACATTTCGTTGATCTGGGAAGGCATGGGCCGGGCCGTGACGGAGCGAATCCGG
>JALSRY010000657.1 GCA_026984555.1 Phycisphaerae bacterium | reverse complement strand
CGGGAGCGGTTTTGGGTTGACAGGTTTAACAATAGCGAGTATTCTTTAGGTACGAGAAGGAAATGCCTGTCCTGATCGACGGCAACAACCTCCTTTTCGCTGCGCTCGACGCGGACCCGGAACGGCCGCCCAGCCGGTCGGTGCTGTGCCTGCGTCTGGGGCAGTGGGCCCGGCGGACCGGCGAAAAAGTCACGGTCGTCTTCGACGGACCGACGCCGCCGGAGGGACTCGCCAAACAGACTTCCGCGCCGGCGGTTGACGTGGCCTACAGCGAGTCGGTCACGGCTGACGAGGTGCTGGCGGAACTGATCGAGGAGGACACGGCGGCGCGCCGCCTGGTGGTGGTCTCGTCCGACCGGGAGGTTGCACGGGCGGCCCGGCGGCGCAAGGCGAAGTCGATACGCTCGGAAGCGTTCTGGGCTGCGTTGCTGCGGGAACTGGCACGTCCGATGCCCCGCAGTCTCGAACCGCGTGAGAAGACGGAAGGGCTGTCCGGCGAGGATCAAGCCGAGCGCTGGATGCGCGAACTGGGTCTCGACGCGGACCGTAACAGTCTATGACATCCGTCCGGGCGCAGCCGACGGCACTGATCGATTTCGGAGGCACGGCCATGCAATCGACACCCTTCTCATTCGACCCGCAGCATGGAATCCGCGAAGGTCGCTCCGTTGTCGAAGATCGACGGGGGGAAACCCGCGAGCCGATCGTTGGCAATCTCTGGATGATCGACAGCCGCACTTCGACGGTACTACGTTGCCAATGCGTGGACGTATCGCGTGGGGGGATGCGTTTGCGCGTGCCGTTGGGTTATGGGGTGCGTGAGGGGCAGAGCTATGAACTCACGTCGCACCTGCCGGGGCAGAGCGCGCCACCGGGGTTCGGGCTGATGGTCAGCCGGCGGGCGCGCGTGGTGCGCACGCGCATCGTGGCCTCGGAAGACGAGTACAACGTCGAGGTGGGGGTGGTACTGGCGCCGTCGCGCACCGCGGTCGTCGGTGACGGCCAGCCGATCACGTCTCCGGTTTCTGTTTGAGCGCGCGTTTGAGGATCTTGCCGGTGGGGGAGCGCGGCAAATCCTGCGCGATGCGGATTTCCCGAGGAACCTTATAACCTGCGAGTCGGCGGCGGCAGTGGTTCCGCAGCTCGGCGGGGTCGGGGTCGGCGCCTTCGGTCGGTATGACGTAGGCGACGGGTATCTCGCCGCGCGTCGCGTCGGGCAGGCCGATGACGGCGGCCTCGGCGACGGCGGGATGATCGGCGAGGACGGATTCGATTTCGAAGGGAAAGACGTTTTCGCCGCCGACGATCATCATTTCCTTGAGCCGGCCGGTGATGAAGACGAAGCCATCGTCGTCGATACGGCCGATGTCGCCGGTGTGCAGGGCGTTGTCGCGGATCGCCTGGGCGGTGGCCTCGGGCTGGTTGTGGTAGCCTTTCATGACGCAGTGCCCGCGGATGACCAGCTCGCCGTCCTGACCGGCCGGGCGCGGGCGGCCGTCTTCACCGATTGCGTGGATTTCGATGCCCGGCAGCGGGCGGCCGACGGATCCGAAGCGATGGGCCCAGGGGACGTTGAACGCGGCCACGGGGGACGATTCGGTCAGGCCGTACCCTTCCATGATTTCGATGCCGAACCGTTCGGCGAAAGCCTTGGCGATGGGGGCGGGTAGAGGCTCGCCGCCGCTGATGGCGAGTTTGAGCGAGGCGAGG
>JALSRY010000656.1 GCA_026984555.1 Phycisphaerae bacterium | reverse complement strand
CTCGTTGCCGCGACCGATCGGCCCGGCAAGGCAACCACCGCCGCGCATACGCGACCGCAACCGTGCCGCGGTGGCGCGCGGCGCCGCTATCCGTCCGCCGGATCCGATGCGGGTGGGCGATGGCCGGAGGGCGGATGCTCGAACACGATCGTCACCAGCGTCTGGTCGGAGGCCAGAGGCGCGTCGATGTCCGGCGGCGATTGCACCGTCCCGTCGGGATTCTCGATCGCGATGACCTGCGCGCCGAAACGCTGCGCGAAATCCGCCTCACGCAGCGAACGGCCCACGATCTCGGGCGGAACCGCCATGCGATGCACGCGATCGCTGTGTAACGGCTGGAGCCCCATCAGCAGATTCGCGAGCTGGCCTTCCTGCTCGATCGCGATGAGATCGCGATGCTCGGCGAGCACGCTCCGCACCAGCTCCGCCAGATGCTCCTGCACGCGCAGAAACACGTGCTTGCGTCGCAGCATGCCGAGCCAAATGTGATCACGATCGCGTGAGACGACGGGAATCACGTCGCGGCCGTACCGCCGAAATGCGTGCAGCGCGTGGTAGAGATCTTCGTCCGGATACACCGTGACCGGCTCGGGTACCATCATGTCCGCGGCGATGATCGCGTCGCTCAGCTCTCCCTCCTGCATCAGGCGGCGGAGGTCCGTCACCGAAACGATCCCCAGCAACCGCCGATCACGCACGACCGCGAAAACCGGGCGTGTGCCCGATTCCATCAGGCGAACCATCTCGCCCAGCGTGGCGTCGGGCGCGACGACGGGCGACCAGTCCTGCTCCATCGCGTCGGCGACGGTATGAGCCTCGAGCAGGTGGACGATCGCGTCGCCCGCGTGCGCCGGAGAGTCGGTCACGCTGCGCACCTGCTCGCGGTTGAGCCCCCAGCGCCGCCCGAGCACATACGAGAGAATGCACACCACCATCGTCGGAACGATCAGCCCGTAGCTGCCGGCCATCTCCGTGGACATGACGATCGCGGCCAGCGGCGTGCGCATCGTCGCCGCCAGCACTCCCCCCATGCCCACCGGGATCAGGGATTCGCGCAACCGCTCGGGGAACACCCCGGGGAACAGGGCCTCCGCCGCCGCACCGACGAAAGCCCCGGCCGCCCCACCGATGAACACCGCCGGCCCGAGGATCCCGCCGGGGGCGCCGCTGCCGACGGTCAGCGCGGTCGCTACGCACTTGCCCAGCGCCACCGCACCGAAAAGCTGCACCCACCACCACCAGTCCACGCGCCCGCTCGCCAGCAAATTCGACGTCTGCATCGCGTTCTGGATGAACTGGTAACGCCCGTCCATGACCTGCGGCAGGACGCACGCCAACGCCCCGGTCGCCAGACCACCGAGAGCCGGCGCCAGCCACTGAGGCAACCGCGACAGCGGCGTGAGCCACTCCTCCACCGTTCGAAACGACACGCTGAAGAAAACACTCAGCACCCCCGAGAGCAGCCCAAGAAACACGTAGGGGATCAACTCCAGCGGCGTGGAAAACACCAGCCGCTCGGCGTTGGGGATCAGGTGCTCACCGAAACCCATGAACGCCATGAACGTCGAGTAGCCGATCACCGACGCCACGAACGACGGCACCATCGCGTCCGATTCGAACTCCGGCTCGCGGTAGAGAATCGACGTCGCGAACAACGCTCCACCCAGCGGGCAGCGAAAAATCGCGCCGATCCCGGCGGCGCATCCCGCGATC
>JALSRY010000655.1 GCA_026984555.1 Phycisphaerae bacterium | reverse complement strand
CCCTGGTCGAGGCCGCCAAGATCCTCCGCAAACACCTCAACCCGTTCGTGCAGTACTACGAGCTGGGCGAGGCCGTCGCGGCCGCCGAGGCCTTCCCGCAAAGCGCCGCCCCCCCCATCGACGCCGAACTGCGGGCCAAGCTCGACCAGTCCATCGCCAGTCTCGATCTTTCCGTGCGGGCCAGCAACTGCCTGGAAGCCGCCAAGCTCGAAACCGTCGGCGACCTCGTCCGTTACGACGAAAACCAGTTGCTGCAACTGCGCAGCTTCGGCAAAACGTCTCTCGAAGAAGTCAAACGCAAACTCGCGGAACTCGGCCTGTCGCTCGGCATGAACATCGGCGACAACAAGAGCGATGACGACAGCGCCCTGACCGCATCCGCCGGACTGCCCAGCCCCGGCATCTAGAGGAACCTGACCATGCGACACGCGTGCAGCGGACGTAAACTCAACCGTACTCCCGCCCATCGGCGAGCCCTGTACCGCAACCTCGTACAGAGCCTCATCGAGCACGGCGAGATCCGTACCACCATCCCCAAGGCCAAAGAGGCCCGCAAGCTGGCCGAGCGGCTCATCACCCTCGGGATCGACGGCAGCCTCGCCGCCCGCCAGCGCGCCATCGCCCTGCTCAACGACCGCGCCATCATCGCCCGGGATCACCAGAGCGACTACGACCACCTGTCCGACGCCAAACGCGACAAGGTGCTCCGCGCACGCTCCGGCCGGCGCTACCGCGCCTCGACCACCCGCCCCGGCGTCAAGTTCACCGCCCAGTCCGTCATCCACAAACTCTTCGACGAGATCGGCCCGCGCATGAAACGCCGGGCCAACACCCACGGCGCCGGTGGCTACACCCGCATCATCAAGCTCGCCCAACGCCGACTCGGCGACGGCGGCCAACTCGCCATCCTCCAGCTCGTCGGCGAAGACGACAAGCCGCGAAAACGAATCACCGAGCAAACCGAGCGCCGCCGCCGCGCCAAGGTGAAATACGCCTTCTACGCCGGCAAACCGCTCAAGCGGCGTAAACCCGCGCGGTCGTCGAAGAAGGCCGAAAAAGTCGAGCAGGCCCACGAAGCCCCGTCCGAGCAGCCTCCGGCGGCCGACGGCGACGCGTAACCTCCGCCTGCCGGCCGCACTCGACAGAATGGGAGTCGCCACCGTGCCCGGTCAGGATTCCGAGACGATCTTCACGAAGATCATCCAAGGCGAGATTCCCTGCCAGAAGGTGTTCGAAAACGAGCACATCCTGGCATTCCTCGACATCGCACCCCTCGCCGAGGGCCATACCCTCGTCGTGCCCAAGTGCCAGGTCGAACGCCTCGAAGACCTCCCCCCCGAAACCGCCGCCGAGGTCGCCCGCCAACTCGGCCCGATCGCCCGGCGGATTCTCGCGGCCACCGGCGCCGAGGGTTACAACATCCTGCAAAACAACGGCAAAGTCGCCGGCCAGGAAATCCCCCACGTGCATTTCCACATCATCCCCCGCCGCCCGGGCGACGGCTTGGGATACCGCTGGAATGCCCGCCCCGCCGACCCACAAGCCCTCGCCGACCTTGCCCAGCGCATCCGCGCCGCGACCGACTGACACCCCTTTTTCGCTGTATTCCCTCACACGCAGGCCCAGCACGTTATTGCCTGCGTAGCCGGGCCGCCCAACCGCGACCCGGGATCGCCACCCGTCGTTCCCCGCGCGACCCGGGACCGCCGCCCG
>JALSRY010000654.1 GCA_026984555.1 Phycisphaerae bacterium | reverse complement strand
ACCGACCGCCTGCGTGAAACGCCGTTCGAACGCCCGGCGCGAGAGCGGGACGTGTTGGAGAACATCCCGGACGGTCAGCGGTTCGTGCGAATGTTCGCGAATGAAGCGGAACGCCCGCGCCAGGATGGGATCCTCGATGGCCAGGAACTCCGTGGACTTGCGCGTGATGATGCCGATCGGCGCGAACTCGATCGGCCGCTGGGGAAACGGCTCCCCCGCCATCAGACGATCCAGCAGTTTCGCCGCCGCGAAACCCACACGCTCACCCCCGCAATCCACGCTCGATATCTCTGGAACGGCCGCCAGCGCCGACAGCTCGTCATCCTCACCGCCGAGGATGGCCACGTCGTCCGGCACGCGCAGCCCCGCTTCCTGACACCCTTGCGAGACCAACCACCCGCGCACGTCGCTGAACGTCAGCACGCCGACCGGCTTGGGCAAATCGAGCAACCAGCGAACCAGGTGCTTGATGTGAGCGTTCCACCGCGGCTTGCTGCGGACGTAGGTCGGCCCCTTGTAAAAGGTGCAATGGCCCCCGCGAGCCTCCGCCGCCCGCGCAAACGCCGGCCCGAGACGATCCGCACAGCCCGGATGATGAAACGCGGAATAGTAGGCGAAGTTGCGCAAACCACGATCGGCCAGGTAGTTGGCCGCCATCTCGCCGATCCGCTCCCCGCTCACCCGACAGCGCACGATGTTGCGCGCACCGAATCCGTAAGACGACACGTTGATCGCCGGCACCCCCGCCTGTCGAATCGCCTGCGCCAAACCGGGGTGCGTCACCCGCGCGATCACCCCGTCCGCCCGCCATCCCGCCGGCAACGAGAGCTTCTCCGATCGGCCACGCGGCTCTACGAAAAACTGCCACGGCTCGTGGGTCCGCATGTACCGAAAAACCCCCTGGATCACTCGACGCCCCCAGGTCGTCGAAGTCTCCACAAGCAGCGCGACGCGCGGCGATCGTCCCATCACTCGTTTCTCCGCCTGCCGACAGGAAGCTCCGGCCACCAACGCCACAGCCCCTTCATGCACCACCACGAGCGGTGCGCTCACTGCGAACCCCCCTCCGTGACCAGCCGGCTTCGAGCCGCCAAACCACGGCCCCCGCCGAGAACCCGCCACCGCCGCTGCGCGGAATCCCACCCGTGCGGTCGCATCTTACCGGATTGGGACAAAGCGACGCAAACGGTTAGACACGTAGCCGTCCCATCGGTCGACACCCTCTGCGCGGGTCGGCGGTTCCCCACCCGGGCAACGGGCGAGGCACATTCCGCCCGTCAACGAAAACACAAACCCGCCCCCTCGGCTCGCCAACGCCGAACCTGGAGGCCCGTGTCAGCGAAACAGCCGGGCAACGGCAAAACCGATACCGACAAGGCTCTCCCCCGTAATCAGGCCCGCGCACAACGCCACCCAGTTGCGACCGCGCCACGATGGCACCAGCCTGCCCACCAACAGCGCGATCAGCCCCCCGAGGAACAGAACCACCGCCACCCCCGCGGGCATCACAAACGCCAGCCCAACCCCCAGCGAACTGGGCACCAGCCAACGCCACCTGCTCGGCACCAGCCGCTCGAGTACGCCGAGCATCACCGCCGCCCCTCCGGCAACCAGCATCGCCGTGTTCGCTCCCGCCGGCAACGCTTCCCCCCCTCCGGCAAGCAGCATCGCGACGGCCTTCCACGTCTTGACCGCCGGCATCGGCCAGTCACC
>JALSRY010000653.1 GCA_026984555.1 Phycisphaerae bacterium | reverse complement strand
TCCCGGCGGATGTTCGTTCGCGCTGGTCGGGGTTGGGCACCTCGGGCAAGCGGTTCTCGCGTATTTCGACGGGCGCAACCCCTATCTGCGGATCGGCGTCGCCTTCGACATCGACCCGAAGTATGTGGGCAAAGCCATTCACGGCTGCCCGTGCCATTCCATGGATGCGCTCGAGCGTGTCATCGAACGCGAGCGGATCCGCATGGCGGTGCTGGCCGTGCCCGCCGCCGCCGCCCAGGAGGTTACCGATCGGCTCGTCGCGGCGGGCGTGAACGCGATCCTCAATTTTGTGCCGGCGCGGCTGAACGTACCCGACGGGGTGTACGTCGAGCATGTCGATATCACCGTGTCGCTCGAAAGGGTCGCGTTCCGCTCGCGGGTCAACGCCGCCGAACGGCAAGAGGTCGGCCCCGGACCGTGCGAGGAGTTCCACGTAAGCATCGGGCATGCGTGAGGGACCAGCGATGTGCGGCAGCGTTCCAACCCGTTTGCTCACCGCCCGCCCGGACCGGGCCGACATCGTCCGCTGGCTCCGCGAGGACGACCCGGGACGACTCGAGATGCTCTGGCGGCAGGCGGACGAAGCCAGGCGGCGCCACGTGGGTGACGAAGTACACCTGCGGGGCCTGATCGAGATTTCGAACCATTGCGCCCGTCATTGTCACTACTGCGGGATCCGGGCCGACAACCCCCGTATCGAACGCTACCGCATGAACCGGGGCGAAATCCTCGATTGTGCGCGGCAGGCCGAATCGTTCGGCTACGGCACGGTCGTGATCCAGGCCGGGGAGGATTACGGACTGACGAAGGAGTGGGTGGCGGACCTGGTCCGCGAAATCAAGCGCACGACCGATCTCGCGGTCACGCTGAGCCTGGGCGAACGACGCGAGGACGAGCTGCGTGCCTGGCGCGCCGCCGGCGCCGACCGGTACTTGTTGCGGTTCGAGACGTCGAACGAAGCGCTCTACCGGCGGATTCATCCGTCGCTGCCGGGCCGCCGCCGTAACCGGTTCGACATCCTGCGGTTGCTGCGTGGGTTGGGTTACGAGGTCGGCAGCGGGGTGATGATCGGGATCCCGGGGCAGCGTTACGGCGACCTGGCGGAGGATATCCTGTGGTTCACCCGGCTGGACCTGGACATGATCGGGGTGGGTCCGTTCATCGCCCATCCGGAAACGCCGCTGGGGCGGGCGGGCTCGGAGGGTGACACCGGCTCTTCGCGCGGGGGGAAGGAGGGTGTCGCGGCAACGAGCGACGAGGCGTATCGCGACGCGGGAGGGAGCGGAGCGGAGCAGGTCCCGCCCACGGAACTGATGACGTACAAGGTGGTGGCGTTGGCGCGGCTGGTGTGTCCGCGGGCGAACATTCCGAGCACGACGGCGTTGGCGACGCTCAATCTTCGCGAGGGGCGGGAGTTGGGGTTGTGTCGGGGCGCCAACGTCGTGATGCCCAACGTCACGCCGCCCGCGTATCGCAGCAAATACGAGATTTACCCGTCCAAGGCCTGCGTGCACGAGACCGCCGGCGCGTGCCAGTTGTGCATGCGGGCCCGCATAGAATCCCTGGGACGTCGTATCGGGCGCGGCCGGGGCGACTCGCCCAATCGCTTGCGTCGCGTGGCGTCCGCCACTGTCACCGAGGTGTCATGATGAAAGCGCTGGCCGATCTGCAACTGAGCCGGGGGGCCGTAAACTTCGTCGAGGAAGAGCGTTTCC
>JALSRY010000652.1 GCA_026984555.1 Phycisphaerae bacterium | reverse complement strand
AGAGATTGATCGTCTTGGTCTTCCGATTGATCTTGCGCATCAGCCCGGTGAGCACGCGGTTGGGGCCGATTTCCCAGAACAGGTCGCAGCCGTCGGCCATCATCCGCTCGACGCAGGCCTGCCAGCGCACCGGGTTGAACACCTGCCGGTAGAGTTTTTCACGCACCTCGTCCGGCTGGCCGTGATAGCTCGCGTCGACATTGGCCGTGACCGGAACGCGGGGCCGGCGAAACTCGGTTTGTTCGAGCATCGGCCGCAGCCCCTCCGCCGCATCGCGCATCAGGTCGCTGTGAAACGCCCCGGCAACCTGGAGCGGAACAGCCTTTCCGCCGAGTTCCTCGGCGATCTTGACCGCCGCTTCGCACGCGGCCTTGTCTCCCGAGATTACGATCTGGCCGGGACAGTTGAAGTTCGCGGGGCGTACGCGGCCGGCGCCGGCGACGCGCTCGCACAGCGTCAGCGCCTGCGTTTCGTCGAGCCCCATGAGCGACACCATCCCGCCGGGGTACTTTTCGCAACACTCCTGCATCAACCGACCGCGGGTCTGCACGAGCCGGAGGGCATCGTCGAACGCCACCGCCCCCGCCAGGTGCAGCGCGGTGTATTCGCCGAGGCTCAGCCCTCCCATGGCGCGGAAGCCGTCGGGCGAGATCACTTTGGCATCGACCGCCGCCCGAAACAGGGCAACACTGGTGGTGAAAATCGCCGGCTGCTGGATATCGGTGGCGTTGAGCGTTTCGGCCGGTCCCTCGAAACACAACCGGGAAATGCCGACGCCCAGCACCTCGTCAGCACGGGCGAACGTGTCGGCCGCGACGGCGTACCGTTCGGCCACATCCTGGCCCATGCCGACCAGTTGAGCACCCTGACCGGGAAATACCGCGGCATTCGTAGACACGACAGGTTCCTCGTTTGGGTTCGCACGACCGGCCCGGCGGGAGGCGTGCGGCGGTTACAGTCGAATCAGCGCCGATGCCCACGTCAGGCCCGCGCCGAACGCCACGAGCATGACCAGGTCACCCGGCTTTACCCTTCCCTCTTTGCGGGCCTCGTCCAGCGCCAAGCCGATCGAGGCCGCCGAGGTGTTGCCGTAACGATCGATGTTGACGGCGACGCGGTCCATCCCCAGCCCCAGCCGCTGGGCCGCCGATTCGATGATGCGTAGATTGGACTGGTGCGGGATCAGCAGGGCCAGCTCGTCGAGTTTCACGCCGGCGTCGTCGAGCGTTTCGGCCACCAGCGAGTGCATCATCGTGACGGCGAACTTGTAGATCGCCCGCCCCTGCATCTTCATGTAATGCAGGCGCTCGTTGACCGTGCGGATCGACGACGGCTCGGCCGAGCCGCCCGCGGGCACATACACGGCTTTGGCCCGGCTGCCGTCGGCTCCCCACCGCGCCGCGAGAATGCCACGCTCGGGGTCGGTGCTGGGCCGCACGATCGCCGCTCCCGCGCCATCGCCGAAGAGAATCGCCGTCCCACGATCTTCCATGTCCGTGATGCGCGTGAGCGATTCCGAGCCCAACAGCAACACCGTCCGGGCCATGCCGCACTGGATGAACTGGGCCGCGTTGATCAGCGCGTAGACGTACCCCGAGCAGGCCGCCGCGATATCGAACGCGGGAATCCACCGGCACCCCAGCGTCGCCTGAAGCTCACAAGCGGTCGAAGGCAGCGGGTGTTCCGGGGTGGCCGTCGCGTGGATGATGAGGTCGATGTCTTCGGGAGTCAGTCCGGCTTCGGCGAGGGCGGCATGGCTGGCGGCTTCCGAAAGCGCGAGCGTCGATTGGTCAGGCGCTACGATCCGTCGTTCCCGAATGCCCGTGCGCTGTACGATCCATTCGTCGGAAGTGTCCAGGTAGCTGGTGAAATGATCGTTGGGCACTCTCTGTTCGGGCGCATACGAACCGGTCCCGACGAACTCGATCGCCCATCTTGCCTTCATGCGGGAACCTCGTTGGGAGGGCACAGTCGCTCCGCGATGATTTCGTTGAGCCTGAGCCGAATGGACTCCGTCGCGACGCGGATCGCGTTGCTGATCGCCCGGCGGTCGCTGCGTCCGTGACAAATGATCGCGATGCTGTTGATCCCCAGCAACGGCGCCCCGCCGTACTCGGCGAAATCGTGACGCTTCCAAATGCGATCGACGATCGGCTCGAACTGGCGGGCGAGCTCGGGGCCTTCGTTGCCGATCTCACGCACGATCGTCTTGAACAGGCCCTCAGCCAGACCCTCCACCAGCTTGAGGATCACATTGCCGACGAAGCCATCGCAGATGAAAACATGCCCCGTGCCGGCGAATACGTCGCGGCCCTCGACATTGCCGGTGAAATGCAACGAGGCATCCGCCTTGATGAGCCGCGTCGCCTCTTTGACGAGCGTGTTGCCCTTGCCCTCCTCCTCGCCGATCGAGACCAACCCGATTTCCGGGTTGTCGATGCCGAGGATCGTCTCCGCGTAAATCGCGCAAAGACGGGCATAATCGTACAAATGGTGGGGCTTCGGCGCGACATTGGCGCCTACGTCGCAAATCAGTGTGGGGCCGTGGAAGGTCGGCATGACGACGGCGATGCCCGGCCGGGTAACGCCCTTGATCGGCTTGATGCGCAACTGGCACGCGGCCGCAAACGCCCCCGTGTTGCCCGCCGATATGATCGCGTCGAGCTTGCCCTTCCCGGCGGCGCCGGCCATGCGCATGATCGACGAGTCGCGCTTGGCCCGCAGCGCCTCGACCGGCGGCTCGTTCATCTCGATGACGCTGGGGCAGTGGTGAACCTTCACGCGCGGGTCGTCCAAGCCGGCCGCGGCACATTCGGCCGCCACCTGCTCCTGCCGCCCATACAGGTACACCACATCGTCGTCGCCGAGATACTTCAGACCGGCGGCGACGCCGCAGACAACCTCCCGCGGCGCAAAATCCCCACCCATCGCGTCCACGGCGATCCGCATCGTGGTCAGGACTCCTCAGAGCCGAGCTTGATCGTCGTGTGCGCGTTGACGTAGCCGCAGTTTCGGCACGCCGCGTGCGGCAGCTTCGCTCGGCCGCACTGCGGACAAGCCATCAGGTGCACCGAGCGGAGCGCATCGTGCGAGCGGCGCGTGCGCTTGCGGCACTTGCTTTTTCGAGTAACGGGTAGCATGAGAACTCCAACGTATCGGCCGCCATCGACCGAATGTACACTCCCCACCTCGCGACGGATGCATGGTCCGGCCCGCCCGCCGCGAACTGCCAACGAACGGTTAAAGCTACGCCTAGCAGCCGCTGCTGTCAAGAACCCGCGAAGACCCCGCCATTTCGCGACTTCGGGTTCACCAGACACGCCGCGCACCTGTGTTGCCGCGAACAAGCCCCGCACAACAGCCGTTCGGACGCTGATGCACCTCCCACGTCTCCCGTATCCCCGCAGAGCGTGCCCCACTGGACCGCGGGGCGGGCGCCGGCTTAGTATAGCCGGCGTGCCGGCCTGAGCATGTGGCCGGAAAGGCCGGCACAGACCCGGGGGCCAGCGGTTCACGAAATGGGGTGCAACCTGCCGGCGGGGCGCGCGTGATGACGGTTTTCTTTCAACCAACCACAGGAACGACACGATGAGCAGCGACATGCACATGGCGATCGACACCATCGCCGTCCACGGTGGCATCGACAAACTACAGTTCTTACCCGCCGTCCCTCCCATCTACCAGACATCGACCTTCGGCTTCGAGAGCGCCGAGCACGGTGCCCAGCTTTTCGCCGGCCGGGGCGAAGGGTACATCTACACCCGGATGGGCAACCCGACGGTCGACGCCGTGGAACGCGCGATCGCGACGCTCGAAGGCGGAGCCCGCGCCCTGGCCTGTGGCAGCGGGATGGCCGCGATTCACACCACCTTCGGCGCGCTGCTCAAAGCGGGTGACCACATCGTTTGCAGTGAAGCGGTCTACGGCCCCACGTGCACGCTCGTCACCAAGTTTCTACCGACCTACGGCATCGAAGCCACGACGGTGGACACGTCGGACCTCGACGCCGTGCGGGCGGCGATGCGGCCCAACACGAAGGTGCTTTATGTCGAGACACCCGGCAACCCCACGCTGGTCGTCTCCGACCTCGCCGAAACCGCCCGGATCGCCCACGAGGCGGGCGCCAAGCTTGTCGTGGACAACACGTTCATGAGCCCGATCCTCCAGCAACCGATCCGCCACGGCGCCGATATCGTCGTGCACAGCCTCACCAAGTTCCTCAACGGCCACGCCGATGTCGTCGGGGGCGTGATCGTCGTGAAAGACGAAAACGACTACCCCCAGTTCCGCAAGACGCTCAATCATTTCGGCGGCGTGCTCCCGCCGTTCGAGTCGTTCCTCGTACACCGTGGCATCAAGACCCTGTCACTGCGGATGGCCCGGCACTGCGAAAACGCGTTGAAGATCGCCGAGTACCTCGAGGGACACGACCAGGTCGAATGGGTGCGCTATCCGTGGCTCAAGAGCCACCCGCAATACGAGATTTCCCGCAAACAGTGCACCGGCGGCGGTGCGGTCATCAGCTTCGGCCTGCGCGGCGGAGTCGAGGCTGGCCGGCGCATGATGAACGCCGTCAAGCTCTGTATGCTCGCCGTCAGCCTGGGCGGTGTGGAAACGCTGATCCAACACCCGGCGAGCATGACCCACGCCTCGATGGGGGCCGAGGCGCGGAAAAAAGCCGGCATCGACGACGGCATGGTGCGCATCTCCGTGGGCATCGAAGACGCCGACGACATCATCGCCGACCTCGATCAGGCACTCGCGGCGGCCGCCGGCAAGACCGCCGAGTGCGCATCCCATGTAGCAGCGACATGATCGGCAACCCGCGATACCCGACCCCGCCGCGACTGCTGCTCCTCCTGAGCGGCGTTGCGCTCGTCGTGACAGGTTCGCTCCGCGCGGATGTTCCCCTGCCCGGCACGCAACCCGAGGAGGGGCGCATCACCCTCGGCAACGTGTCGCAGTGCCGCATGTGCCACGCCCGCACCGCCAGCGGTCCGCTCGGCCCGTTCGAGTCCTGGCAGGGTGGAATGATGGCCCAGGCCGCGCGCGACCCCGTCTTCCGCGCCGCGCTGGCCATCGCCAACCAGGACATCCCCGGCGTGGGCGAGTATTGCCTGCGATGCCACACTCCTTCCGCATGGCTGGAAGGACGTTCCAAACCGCCTGACGGCAAAGCGCTCAACCGCGACGATCTCCACGGCGTAAGCTGTGCGGCGTGTCACCAACTGATCGACCCCAAGGCTCCCGAGGCCGTGCGTTTCGCCAAACAGCTTCCGCCGAGCCCGGGCAACGCCATGATGGTCATGGATCGCCGCCCGCGCATGCGTGGCCCGTATCGTGACGACCGCCGTGTCGGTCCGCGTCCACACGAAGTCGAACAGTCCGCGTTCACTGCCTCCGGGCACCTCTGCGGAACGTGTCACGACGTGTCGAATCCTCTCCAGGCACGCGACCCCGCGACCCAGCCGGCCTGGGCCTACGGGCACATCGAGCGTACATACAGCGAATGGCTGCTCAGCGAATTCGCCGGGCGAGAAAAGGGCGGATCCTGCCAGAGCTGCCACTACCCGCGGGTGCCCGGCGGCGGAAGCCCGACCTCGTTTACCAACCGCCCGCGGGCATATTTCGTCGAGCACGGCCCGGTCGGCGGCTCGACCTGGGTCCAGCAAGCCACATGGCTCGTGTGGAACGGGCGGGACATGAACCGCCTCGCCCTGAAACGCGGCCAACGCAAGGCACGCAAGCTCCTCCAGACCGCCGCCACGCTCGAACTGTCGTTTCCCGCTCCCGGCCGCGCCACGCTGCGCATCACGAACAACACCGGGCACAAACTCCCTTCCGGCTATCCCGAGGGGCGGCGCATGTGGCTCAACATCCGCTATTACAACGGCGAGGGGCTCCTCATCGACGAACTCGGCCGTTACGGCGAGCGTGACGATACACTCGCCGGCGATCCCGTGCGCGTGCCGACGCTGCTTGACCCACAACGCACGCGCGTCTACGAAAACCGCCCCGGTATCAGCCCGGCGCAAGCGGCCCGCTACGGAATGAAAGCGGGACCGTCGTTTCACTTCGTCCTCAACGACGTGATTACCAAGGACAACCGCATCCCGCCCCGCGGGTTCGCCAACGCCGCTTTCGCCGAACACCAGTGCCAGCCAGTGGGCGCCACCTACGCCGACGGACAACACTGGGACATCGTGACGCTCGAGCTGCCGCCGGAAACGACACGGGTCGAAGCCCGGTTGATGTACCAGTCGGTATCCTGGGAATACGTCAAGTTCCTGGTCGAGGAAAACCACACCGACACTTGGGGACGGCGACTCTACGAAGCGTGGGACAAGACCGGCCGATGCCCGCCCGAAGTCATCGCCAGCACCGTGGCCACTCCCTGATCCCCCGAGCGCCGCGGCGCGGTTACCCGGTCCGCGCGCACGATCGCCGCGTTTGGGCACACGGGCGTAACCCGCCGGCCGCGGCGTGAGGCGGGATCAGTAGCAGACGCTGCTGGTGATCGCGTCCCGGTCGAGGGCATCCACCACGCCGTCGCGATTCACATCGGCGCGCGGCTCGGCGGGCGGATCTTCACTACAGGTATACTTCCCCCAGTTCGCAGAATTCACGACGATGGTAACGTCCCAGATATCGACGGCACCATCGCAGTTCACGTCAGCGTCGGGGCAGTCCGGGTCCGGCTGGCCCCCCGCCGGGCAATCGTAGATCTCGCACTCGTCCGGGACGCCGTTCCCGTCGAGGTCGCAACTGGTCCCGTCGGCGATGTCGGTGGTGTCGTCGATTCCGTTGTGATTGCAATCCAGCGTCGCCGGCACGAACACGACCGTTCCCCACACGCCGTTGTCATCCGCCATCGTCCGATCACCTTGGTCGCCGCACGTGGCGGGCGCGCCCTCATAGCCGCGCACGAGCACACGGTAATCCAGTCCGGGTTCGTTCTCCGGCAGATCGGCGGTGATGACGTGGTGGCTGCCTGGTTGGCAATCCCGCTCGACGATGAAGATGTGATGATCACTCCATGCGTGGTCGAAACTGTAGCGATTCGGATCGTCGTAGACCACGCGGATCTCGCCGTATGTGATCGCGTGAGGCGTCGTGAAATCCACGGTGATCGTATCGACCGTCGTCGAGGCGACGACATCCGCGTTGGGATCGAGGTCGTGGTACCACGCCGGCGGCCAGTCGTAGGCCATGCTGAAATCACCGCCGGCGAGATACTCGGCCTGCCGGTTGCGCCAGTGTTGCAAGCCGTGATCGGACCAGAAAGGCTGATTCGCGACGACCCAGGCGTTGTCGGAATAGAACCCCCACAAGTTTTGCTGGAACAGGCGTGTGCTCTCGGCGATGGTCATCGGCGCGCCGTGGCTGCGTACCTTCTGCGCGGCCAACACGCCGCTGTGCGCGGCGCAGATGTCGGCGAGGAACTCGTCGTCGGCTCCGCTCACCTCCGCATTCGCGCCGACCTCGCCGCGCAACGTGTAATCCTCCCACGCCTCGAGTGGCGTGAACACGACATCGCTACCCCGCCCGCCCCAGATATCGACCGTGGTGTGGTGATAGATCACACCGTCGTCGCCCACTTGCCGCCGCACCGCGCGCACGAACTGGCGGTTCGCGGGCCAGTCTCCGCCCGGGTGCGGTTCCGCACCGTCGAGATACCAGCCGTCGAGATCAAAACGGGCCTGGAACTCGCCCATCCAGTGCAACGTATCCTCGATGTCCTGGTCGTCGGTCGAGAACACGCCCGCCAGCATGTACGCGAGCACCTTGAACCCGTGGCGGTGCGCGGCCCGCACATACGCCCGCACCTGTCCCGGATGCGTAAACGAATAGTGCAAGCGCGGATCGTCCGGCGAAGCATAGGGCATATAGGCCGGGCGGTTGTCGTAGAAACCGTTGAAGAGCACGATCGTACCAAACCCTTCGTCCGCCAGGTCGTTCAGCGTCTCGTCGTCCATGATGACCTGCCCCCACGAGGGGATATCGTTGAGCGAAAGGATCACATGCGGTCGCGCGCCGGCTCCGTAGAGCCGTTCGGTGTCGATCGGCCGGGAGGGAAACACCGCGAAGGCCGACTGGGCTTGGGGCGGAAGCGTGACGTGGATC
>JALSRY010000651.1 GCA_026984555.1 Phycisphaerae bacterium | reverse complement strand
AGGAACAGAACACCCAGATCACCGAGGGCGTCAAGGTCAAGAAAGAGTCCGACACCACCACGACCCACCGCGGTCGAACGTCCGGCCAACCCGGTGCCCAACCCAACGTCGGTATGGCGGTGAGCGGCGGCGCGAACGCGGAAACCAGCAACACCGAGCACACGCAGGAAGTCAGCGAGCCGAGCCGCCTCACCAGCGTCAAGCAGACGCCGGCCGGCGTGCCCAAGTCGATCAGCGCCGCGGTGAGCCTCTCGTACAGCTACCTGGCCAGCGTCTACAAACGCAACAACCCGCAAGCGGACAAACCGCCGACCGAGGCGGACATCGAAAAGGTGTTCCAGAAGCAAAAAGCCTCGATCGTCGAGTTGCTGGCGCGTCTGGTGTTACCCCAGGACAAGCAACAGGTCTCGGTCGCGTGGCATTACGACGTCGAACCCGAAGACGCCGCCGCCGCCGCCGGGGGGACGCTGGATACCTCGTTGGAGCTGGCCTCGCGTTACGGGCCGGCGTCGGGACTCGGGTTGCTCGCGCTGCTCTCGCTGGGACTGATGCTGCGCATGGCCAAACAGAAATCCGCCGGCGAGACGTTCGGCATGGAAATCGGCCTGCCCAAGGAGGCGATCGAAGCCGCCCGCAATGCCGCCCGGAAAATGCAGGCCGGTGGTGGCAAGAAGCGTGCGGCGGGCCGGGCCGGCGGAGGCGTGGCGGTGGCGGCTGGCGGTTTCGGGGCGGGAGCGGCCGAACCCGCCGAGGCGATTCCGTCGGCGCCGATCCCGGTCGGTCAAGAGGCCGAGGGCGTGCTCGAGGCCCAGGAGGTGGACGAAAGTGCCGTCCAGATCGAGCAGATCATCGCGCAGGTCTCCGAGATCGCCAAGCAGGACGGCGAATCGGTCGCCACGCTGATCGAGAACTGGATCGATCACAGCATCTAGGCGGGCGCGCCGGCTGCGGGATGCGGGCGGCTTGAGCGGCTCGCGCGGTGCGGATCATCGCCCGTCGCGGCGCAGCACGAAAACAAACAGGGAGTCGCGGACATATGCCGCCTCGCAAGGGAAAGACCGAGAACGTCGTCACGACCGAGGTGCCGGGACTGCGCAAGGCGGCGATTCTGCTGCTGGCGCTCGACCAGGAGACCGCCGCCGAGATTCTTCGACATATGCAGCGCGAGCGGGTCGAGGAGGTCAGCCGCGAAATCGCGCAGCTCGACCGCGTGCCGCCGGAGGTCCGCACGGAAATCATCACCGAGTTTCACCACCTGTTGCTCGCACGCCAGTACATGGACATGGGCGGGTTGAGCCTCGCGCGGTCGCTGCTCGAACGCACGTTGCCCAAGGAGGAGGCCCGGCGGATCGTCCAGGCGCTCGAACACCAGGTCCACGAGCAACCGTTCAGCTTCCTCCAGAAAACCGAAACGGAAAACCTGCTCACGTTCCTGCACGGCGAGCACCCCCAGACGATCGCCCTGGTACTGTCGCACATCCCTTCGACGACCGCGTCGGAAATCCTCGTCGGGCTCGAACCCGAACGCCAGATCGAAGTCATCACGCGCATTGCGAACATGGACCAGACCAGCCCGGAGGTCATCAAGGAGGTCGAAAAGGGCCTCGAAAAGCGACTGGCCGGACTGGTCAACGAGCGGTTCGAGCGGACCGGCGGCGTGAAGGCGGTCGCCGAGATACTCAACCTGGCGGGCCGGGCGGCGGAAAAGACGATCATGGAGGGGCTCACCGAGGAGAACCCCGACCTGGTCGAGGAAATCCGCCGGCTGATGTTCGTGTTCGAGGACATCATGCGGGTGGACGACCGCGGCATCCAGGCCGTGCTCAAGGAAGTCGAAAACGAAGAACTCGCGCTCGCACTCAAGACCGCCAGCGACGAGCTCAAGGAAAAGATCTTCTCGAACATGTCGGAACGCGCCGCGGCACTCATCAAGGAAGAGATGGAATACATGGGGCCGGTGCGCGTGGCCGACGTCGAGGCCGCCCAGCAGAAGATCGTCGATATCGTGCGGCGGCTCGAAGACGCCGGCGAGATCATCATCGCGGGCAAGGGCGGCGACAAGGACCTGATCGTCTGACGAGTCGAACAACGTGGCGAACCGATCTGCGGGTCGGTCCGGCAATCCCCGGCGGAAAGGAATACGCGTGCCCGGAATCGTGCGTCCCGACACCTACCGCTCGCGAGCGGCGTTCTCGTTCGAGGACTTCGAGAGCCAAGCCAGGCAAATCATCCAGAAAGCGCGCGAGGCGGCGGCCGGCATCCTGAAGCGAGCCGAGACCGCGGCACGCGAACGGGCACGCGACATCGAGCGGCAAGCCCATGCCCGTGGCCTCGAGGACGGGCGACGAGAAGGACGCGAACTGGCACGCCGCGAGGCGGCGGAGCAGGCTCGCGCCGAGGCCCGGCGCCAATACGAACAGCTCGGCCAGACGCTCGCCGCCGGCCTGGCCGCCTTCGACGAAAGCAAACGCCGCCTCCTCGCGGAGGCACAACGAGAGATGATCGGTCTGGCCGTCGCGATTGCCCGGCGGGTGTGCAAACACGAGGTCGGACGCGATACACGCACCGCCCGGGAAAACGTGCGGGCTGCGCTGGAGATGGTTCGCCACGAGCACGATCTGGAGGTGCACCTGCACCCGGCGCAGTACCAGGCGCTGCGCGAGACGTTTCCCGAATGCACCCGGGACATCGTGGCACGCGACGCGGTGCATCTTGTCGAAGACGAGACCGTGACACCCGGTGGTTGCCTGGTCGCTTCCCGGCACGGCACGATCGACGCCCGGATCGAGACGCAGATCGACCGCATCGCCCGGGCGATTCTGGACCCGATCGGCGGACCGAGCGGGGACGATGCGGCGGCGGAGGACCAGGCGGAGCGTGGGCCGGCATAGTTCCGGCGCATGAGAGACGCGGTCTCCGACGTGGGCGGATGCCGCGGGCCGCTGGTCAAGATTCGACGGTGGCCGAGGACCGCACCGAAGCGATGGCAGGATGAGCACAATCCCCCCCGAACAACTGGAAACGCTCGTGGCCGACATCGCCCCGCCGGGGATGGAAGTCTTCGCGCACGTGCGCCGCGAGATCGCCTCGGTGATTGGTGAACGGATCGAGGGGCGGATCGCGTCGGTACAGGGGCTTACGGTGAGCGCGGTGGGGTTGCCTGTGCCGGTGGGCGCGCGGTGCCGGATCCGCACGCGACGCGACGGGGTGGTCGAAGCGGAGGTGGTCGGGATTGCGGGCGATCGGGCGGTACTGTCGATCTTGGGGGAGGCGACGGGACTGGCGCCGGATGATCCGGTCGCGTGCGTCTCGGGGGTTCCGCGGGTGCCGGTGGGCCTGGACCTGTTGGGGCGCGTGATCGATGCGCGTGGTCGCGCGCTCGACGGGCGGCCGGCTCCGGTGCTCAACGTGCGCCAGCCGCTGTACGCCGACGCGCCGGCACCGCTGGATCGGCAGCCGATCGACGAGCCGTTGGGGCTGGGAATCCGCGCGATCGACGGCTTGCTGACGGCGGGACGGGGCCAGCGGCTGGGTATTTTCGCCGGCACCGGCGTGGGCAAGAGTGTCCTGATGGGCATGATCTGCCGCCACACGCAGGCCACGGTCAACGTGATTGCACTCGTGGGAGAACGCGGGCGGGAAGTCCGCGATTTTCTCGAACACAACCTCGGCGCCGAAGGGTTGCGGCGCAGCGTGGTGGTCGCGTGCACATCGGACGAGGCGCCGGCGCTGCGCGTGCGGGCCTGCTTCCACGCGACCGCGATCGCCGAGTTCTTTCGCGCGCAGGGCCACGATGTCTTGCTCATGGTGGATTCGCTCACGCGGTTGGCGATGGCCCAGCGGCAGATCGGGCTGGCCGCCGGCGAACCGCCCACCGCCAAGGGCTATCCGCCGAGCACGTTCGCCCTGCTGCCGCGACTGCTCGAACGGGCCGGGCGAACGCGGCAGGGGAGCATCACGGGTATCTACACGGTGCTCGTCGAGGGAGACGACATCGACGAACCGCTCGCCGATGCGGTCCGCGGGATTCTCGACGGGCACATCTGGCTTTCGCGCCGACTGGCCAACCGCGGTCACTATCCCGCCATCGACGTGCTCAACAGCATCAGCCGCGTCGCACCGGATGTTACCGATCCGGTCCAGCAACAGGCGGCGATGCGCGTGCGCCAGGTACTGGCGACCTGGGACGACATCGAAGACCTGGTGAGCATCGGCGCGTATGTGCCCGGTGCGAACGCGGACTACGACGTCGCCGTGCAAACCCGGGAGACCGTAACGCGCTTTCTCCAGCAGGACCGTGCCGAAGGACGGACGTTCTCGCAAACGGCCGATGAGCTCAAGGCTCTGGGCGAGTTGATCGAAAAGACCGCGGCCGGCGCCCGCAACGCTTCCTCCCAGCCCGCGAGCGGCACTCCCGTCGGGTAAGAACCCCGGGAACCCGCCCGGAGCTCCCCTGGTGCCCCTTCCTTCCCGGCCCGGGGCAACGCATGGCACCATGGCTCCATCGCCCGCCAAGCTGCTGGTAGAATGTCCCCATGGCGCGAGCGCGTTATGACGTGGTGGTGATTGGCGGCGGACACGCCGGCGCGGAAGCAGCCTGGGCGGCGGCGGGGCTCGGAGCGCGCACGGCGATGGTCACGTTCCGGCGCGATGCCATCGGACGCATGTCATGCAACCCAGCCATCGGCGGCATCGGTAAGGGCCAGATGGTCCGCGAAATCGACGCGCTGGGCGGGTTGATGGGGGTCGTGGCGGACGAAACCGGCATCCAGTTTCGCATGCTCAACCGGGGAAAGGGCCCGGCCGTGTGGGCGCCGCGGGCCCAGTCCGACGCTGCCGCGTATGCCGCCAGGATCCGCCACTACCTCGAAGGGCGTTCGAACCTGACGATTCTCGAAGGTGCGGTCGAGGACATTATCGTCGCGCCGGTGCCCGCGCCACGCCGCGATGCGCCCGAGCGCGTTTCGGAAGTTCGCGGCGTGGTGCTCACGGGGGGACGTCGAATCGACACCGGAGCGGTGGTCG
The DNA here is from genome assembly GCA_026984555.1 of Phycisphaerae bacterium. Taxonomy (GTDB): domain Bacteria; phylum Planctomycetota; class Phycisphaerae; order UBA1845; family Fen-1342; genus JALSRY01. The sequence goes on along the minus strand of JALSRY010000651.1, from coordinate 3,101 downwards.
TCACCGCCGGCACGTTCCTCGACGCCCTGATGCACACGGGAACGCAACGCACCCCCGGGGGCCGCGTCGGCGAGCCGGCGGCGTCGGGACTCAGTGCGACGCTACGCCGATTGGGGCTGCGGCTCGGGCGGCTCAAGACCGGCACGCCGCCGCGCGTGCGGCGCGAAACGGTCGATTTCTCGCGACTGGAGGTCCAGCCCGGCGATGCGAAACCGGTTCCGTTTTCGTTTCTGCACGAGCGTATCACGCAGCCGCAGGTGGTTTGCTGGATTTCGTTCACCAACGAGCGGATTCATGAGCTGATTCGCGCCAATCTCGATCGCGCGCCGATGTATTCGGGCCAGATCCGCTCCCGCGGCCCGCGGTATTGCCCGAGCATCGAAGACAAGGTCGTGCGCTTCGCCGAGAAACCTCGTCACCAGCTTTTCCTGGAACCCGAGGGCCGCGACAGCGACCGCATCTATCTCAACGGGATCAGCACCTCGTTGCCGCGGGATGTGCAGCGTCAGATGGTGGCGCTCGTGCCGGGCCTGGAGAACGCGGACATCGTGCAGTGGGGGTACGCGGTCGAGTATGATTTCGTTCCGCCCGAGCAGATCGATGCCACGCTGATGACCCGCCGGGTCGGGGGCCTGTTCCTCGCGGGGCAGGTCAACGGCACAAGCGGTTACGAAGAGGCCGCAGGACAGGGGTTGGTTGCGGGCGTCAACGCGGCCAGGTGGGTCGGAGGCCAGCCACAGGTGACGCTCGGACGCGATCAGGCGTACATCGGGGTGATGATCGACGACCTGGTCACCCGAGGCGTGACCGAACCCTATCGGATGTTCAGCTCGCGGGCCGAGCACCGTCTCCATCTGCGGTACGACAACGCCGACCTGCGCCTTACCCCACTGGGCCACGCCTGGGGCCTCGTGGACGAGCGGCGCTGGCGTCGGTTCGAGCACCGGCGAGCGGAGATCGAGGCGCTGCGCGCCTTCTTGTCACAGACACGCGAACGCGGACGCTCGCTCGCCGAATGGCTCCGGCGTCCAGACGATGAGGGAGAGGAATTCCTGGTCGCGTACCCCAGGCTGGCGGAATTTCGTCAGAAAGAAAATGTGTGGGCGACCGTGCTGGTGGAAATCCGGTACGCGGGCTACATCGAACGCCAACGCCGATGGATCGAGGAGTTTCGGGCGTTGGAGGATCGCGTCATCCCCGCTGATCTTAACTATCGGACTGTACCGCACTTGCGGATGGAATCGGTAGAGCGGTGGGAGGCGGTGCGGCCACGAAACGTGGGGCAAGCCGCCCGCGTGAGTGGGATTCATCCCACGGATGTGACGCTGTTGCTGCTTCATCTCGACCGACTGTGAACGCCGTTCACATGGGGGCGGATACCTGAAAACGCGAAGTTTACGTCTTGCCCACTCAACCTATTCAGCGTATATTACTATAAGATAGGGTATACAGGTAAACTTGCGAGACCATCATGGCCAAGTCAGCCGCTCAGGACGGACGGAACGCGAAAAAGGCGATCTTCTCGACCGGCGAGGTTGCGGAGATTTGCAAAGTCAGCCAGCAGACGGTGATTCGCTGCTTCGACAGCGGTCGGCTCAAGGGTTTCCGCGTACCCGGGTCGCGGTTTCGGCGGATACCACGCGATGCGTTGATCGAGTTCATGAAGGAAAACAACATCCCGCTCGACCAGCTCGAGATGGGTAAGCGGCGGGTGTTGGTTGTGGATGACGATCCGGCGATCGTGGAAATGCTGGTGGAGTTGCTCGAACGCGACGGGCGATTCGAGGTGCAGACGGCGACGACGGGATTCGATGCAGGGCTGCGGACGAAAGAGTTTCAACCCGATGTGATCGTGCTCGATTACATGCTGCCGGACATCAATGGAAGCGGTGTCATTCGCAGCGTGCGCAGCGATCCATCGGTGAAGGATGTGAAAATCATCATCGTCTCGGGCGTGGTGAACCGCGAGGATGTCGAGGCGTTGCTGGAGTGTGGTGCGGACGACTTCATGCAGAAGCCGTTCAGCATTGAGCAATTGGTGCGCAAGATCACGGAACTGGTTTGTGAGTGATGCCGCCGCGGCCAATGCCGGCGATTCGGAATTGCGATCGGCGCCTGAGCTGACGCTGTCGCATCTGGACACGCTGCCGACGCTTTCGCCGGTCGCGATCAAGCTCTTGCAGATTACGGCGGACCCGGACAGCGGTGCCGACGATGTGGTTCGGGCGTTGCGGGGCGACCAGTCGTTGACCGCGAAGATTCTTCAGGTAGCCAACTCGCCGGTCATGGGGGGAGGGGGCAAGGTAACGACGCTGGATCGGGCGGTCGTGTGCCTGGGGTTCAAGGCGATCCGCAACATCGCGTTGGCGGTAAAGGTTTTCGAAGCGCTGCCCGTGCCCGCTCCCGGGGGCGAAGCGGGTCGTTTCACGCCGGTGGAATTCTGGAAACATTCGCTCGGGGTCGCGTGTGCCGCCCGGCGGTTGGCGGCGATGCGCAAAGAGATCGGGGTTGACCCCGAGGAGGCCTTCGTCGCTGGCCTGTTGCACGATTTGGGCAAGGTCGCGCTGCACGCGGTGTTTCCCAAAGCCTACGAGCGCATCGCGTCGCGGGCGGAAGAGACGCGGGCCGACATCGCGGACTGCGAGCGGGCCGTGTTGGGCGTGGATCACACGGTCGCGGGCCGGCACCTCGCCAAACGCTGGGGGCTGCCCCGGGTGTTCCAGGACGTGATCTGGCTCCATCATCTTTCGCCCGAGACGTTCAGCGACAGCGTAACTTCGCCCGCGCTGATCGCCGTGGTCCAGGTGGCCAACGAGTTCATCCGCGAGCAACGCATCGGTTATTGCGGCGATTTCGCATTCCACGAGCCGGCGATACGCCACGCGGAGTGTCTCGGCTTTGCCGATGCCGACCTCGACCGGATCGCTGGCGAGGTCGTCAGCGACGTGGCCGAATACGGTACGCTGTTGGGTCTCGATCGGGAGACGCCCGAGACGCTCTACCTCAAATCGCTGACCCGGGCCAACGCCGAGCTGAGTCGCCTCAACATGGAGCTGATGGCCGGCAATCGGCGGCTGGCGGCCGGCGCGCGCTATTTCCAG
>JALSRY010000650.1 GCA_026984555.1 Phycisphaerae bacterium | reverse complement strand
GCGGGCCGGCGAGGGTACAAGAGGATGTCTTCGCGGGCGAAGAGGCCTCCTTCTTCGAGCGAGGCGTCAGAGTCGCGCGCAAGGGTGTTGTGACGCGTGGTTTCCCTGCAAAAGACGTCGCCGTCGGCAGCGAGGTGTTGCCAGGGGACGTCGGAGGGGTTTGCACGCAGGCGGAGGAGGTCGGCACGCGCGATCCAGCGCAGGCGTTTGAGTTGCTTGGGAATCGTGCCTTCCGGCGGGTGCTGCAAGCGCGCGAACAGTGGCAGGGGCAGCAGATCGGCGGGGAAGGCGTCGGAGAGTACGAACGGCGGCCGGCCGGCGAGCATGGGTTCGATCAGGTGCTCGCGCAGGAAGTCGGCGCCGCGGGTGCGGGCGGCCGTGGCGCAGAGTACGCCGGTCAGCGTGTCGCTCTGCCAGGGCGTACGCCAAGGCGAACGAGGGCGGAGTTTGATGCGATAGAGCTTCATGGTTGGTTACCCGAGGGTTGGTCGGGTTCCTGGTTGTCGTTCGACTTACTTTCATCATCGCTTGCGCGACGTGGCCAGCGACGAGAGGGGAGTTCTTTTTCTTCTGTTATGGTAATGCGGACTTGCCCGTAGCCCTTGCCGACGCCGGCGCCGATACCAGTGTCCTCGACGAGCGTGATGGCGTGCTCGACGACTTCCTTGAGGGCAGTGGGGCCCTTGACCGGTTTGCCGTCGGGGTCGGTGTAGGAGAACTGGTCGTCGATGTCGAAGGCCTGGATGCCGATTTCGAAGTTGAAGATGGCGCCGGGGGCGACGCGCTCGACGGTGCGCGGGTGCTCGGCCGAACCGGTGTCGCGGCGGTTGATGGACTCGGTCTTATTCTCGATGGCGAACGCATCGGTGATGAGCGGCGCGTCGCGGACGATGATACGGGTGGGGCCGAGCGAGTGTCTGGTGTTCTTGTGCGGCCCGAAGACACGGCATATGGCACAGTCGTCCTTCGCGCAGCCGCAGGGCTCTCGCCCGCGTGTCTTGCCGAGCACTTTTTCGAGACTTGAGCGCATCTTGCCTTTGAGGGATGAGCCGGGGATGTAGGGGCGGCCGGTAGCGGGATCCTTGATGCAGGTGAGGTCGGTGCCGCCGATCTGGAGGACGTCGTCGGAGCCGCCGATGCGGGTTCCGGAGAGCAGCTCGATGGTTCCTTGGATGACGTAGTGGCTGGTCTTTTTCATGTCTATCTAGCTCCTGTCCTTTTTGAAATAGGCTTGGCCGAAACCGACGAGAGCTTCGAAGTGCGGCAGGAAGCCCTCGAGGAAGTCCTTCTTGGTCTTGACGGCGGCGACGTTGCGGCGGATGAAGTCGTGGAATAGCTCGGGGATCTTGGGAGGTTGTTTGGCGGCGCCGTCGGCGGCGGCGCTGTCGAGACGGCAGACGAGCGGACGGACGCTGTCCCAGGCGGCCCCGGCGGCGCGGAGTTTGGTTTCGATGGCGCGGCAGTGGCCGAAATAACGGCGGACCTGGTGCGTCGTGAGGCTCGTGCGTTGCTCGCACATCACCTTGACGAGCGGCTCGACGTTCTCGCGGCAGACATACTCGGTCTTGAGATTGCCGTTCTGGTCGAAGTAGCCGCCGCTGAGGTAGTCTTTTCCCCAGTATTTGATGACCGTCTCGGTGGACGGACCGGCGCCGGGCGGCTGGCCGCCGCGGCGTTGGCGTCCGTAGTGGCCGCTGGGGTGGTTGCGATATTGGTTCATGGCTA
>JALSRY010000649.1 GCA_026984555.1 Phycisphaerae bacterium | reverse complement strand
ATGTACTCGTTGAGCCGCTGTCCCTCGACGAACTCCATCGTGTAGTACAAAGGCGGTGTGGAGAGCTGCGCCTCGAAGAGCGTCGCGATGTAGGGATGCTTGAGCCGGGCGATCAGGTGCACTTCGTTCTGGAAGTACGACGTCAGCAACGGAGTCTTGCTGAAAAGCACCTTGAGCGCTTCGGTGCGCTCTTTGGCGTGATGGATGGCCTTGTACACGACGCCAAAGCCACCCTTGCCAACCTGACCGATAATCGTGTAGTTGGGCAGACGGGGGTAGCGGCCGGCGGTAAGACGTCGAAAAAGCTCCCGGCAGGGCTCGCTCTGTTCCAGGATGCGCTGGGCTTCGCGCTGCTGCGCCTCGTCGAGCTCGTCGCGCGCGAAAGCCTCGATCAGGGCCTGGTGCGGGCAAGGTTGCGGTTGCGCGTCGGGCATTCGTTCACCACCGGCTACCCGGGCGGCCGTGTCCCCGCCGCCAGGCCGTCGGACGCCGTATTATACGCCTCCGAAGCCGCGATGGGGGCGGCTCAGTCGAACGCAATCGCGATGATCGTGCGGTCGTCCGCGGGGGGCCGGCCTTCGGCGAACGCGCTCACACGGCTGATGACCGTGCGGACAAGCTGATCGGCGGTGCGGCTGCAACAGTCCAGGGCGGCGTCGATCCCCTCGACGCCGAACATCTCGCGCCGGGCGTTGAACGTTTCCGTAATACCGTCGGTGTACAGCAACAGCCGGTCGCCGGCACCGAACTGAACAACCTGTTCGACATACGTCTGGTCCGGGACGATCGCGAGCGGCAACCCGGCCTCCTCCTTGAGCGAGACGGGTTTGCGGCTGCCGGCACGCAGCAGCCGTGGCGGATTGTGACCCGCATTGGCATAGCGCAACGCGCGAGACCGCTTGTGCAGCACGCCCAGGAACGCCGTCACGAACTGCCCGCCAACCACCGTTTGGCTCAGCTCCTCGTTGAGATATCCGAGCACTTCCGCCGGAGAGGAGGATACCCGCGGGCAGGCGTGGCGGGGCGTCTGCAAGAGAGCATGGAGCATCGCGACGACGACAGCGGCCGACGCTCCGTGACCGCTGACGTCGGCGATGAGCAGTGCGAGCTGATCGTCGGGCAGCTCCCAGAACGTGTAGTAGTCGCCACCGGCACGGGCGCTGGGTTCATAGTAGGTCGCGAACGCGATGCCGGGGATGCCCGGCAGCTCTTTGGGCAACAGTTGCCGCTGGATTTCGCCAACCGCCAGGAATTCGCGGTCGAGGGCGGCGTATGCCTGTTCCAGCTCCTCGCGCAGCAGGGCCTGCGAGGTCGCCCGCCCAAAAAGGTTGCTCGTCAACACCAGCGTGCACAAATCGCGCAGTGTGAACGCCGCGCGGCGTTCGTGCAGCATGAACACCATGTCGATCGGCTCGCCCTCGTCGAATACCGGCGAGGCAACCAGCGAGTGCATGTGTTCCACGAGCGGGGCCGACGGATCGCCGGCATCCGTCACGATTTCGTCCAGCTTCGCCGGCTGCCCGTCGAAAAACACGCGCCACAGGAGCCCGCGGTCGAGCACTTGTCCGGTGGGCTCGTCCACCCACGACTGATCGCGGGTATCCCACGACATAGCGTGGGTCACCCGTGCGGCGCCCGTGGAACCCTGCCGCGAAACGCGCACGATCCGCGTCGCCCGCACCACGAAGCGCACATGACGGCGGTAGTGCTCGACCAACTCCTCGGG
>JALSRY010000648.1 GCA_026984555.1 Phycisphaerae bacterium | reverse complement strand
AGTGGACCTGAGCGGGGTGGATCTGGCGCACGAGTTCGCGCTGCGACCCTACCCGTTGACGGCGGGGCGGCGGCTCAGGCCGGATGACCAGTACGCGTGCATGCTGGAAGACGGCTTCGCCCGCCAGGCGGGTGTCGGACCGGGGGACTACCTGCTGGTGTGGGATCCCTCGGGAACACGGCCGATTCCGTTCGAGATCGTGGGGTTGTTCGAGCGGCACCGCGTCGCCCAGTTTCAAAAGCCGCTGGCGCTCATGCGGCTGGAAATGCTCCAGCGGGCGACGAAGAAATACGCGCTGGTCAGCACGATCGACGTGACGCTCAAGCGTGCCGACCGCAAAGCGATGCTCGTGGCGGCGGCGCAGATCAGGAGGCTGGTGAAACAGACCGCCGGCAGCGCCCGCGTGCGAAGCGCCGAGGCGCGGCTCAAACAGGTCGAGATGGCCCAGAGCAACCAGCGGTTCGTGCTGGTGCTGCTGGGGTGCGTGGCGATGTTGACCGCGCTGTTCATCATCCTGAGCACGCTGAGCATGGGGCTGCTGGAACGGGTGCGTCAGTTGGGATTGCTGCGTTGCGTGGGGATGACGCGCTTGCAGTTGATGGGATTGGTGCTGGCGGAGGTGTTGCCCCTGGGGGCGCTCGGGGTGGGGCTCGGCGTACCGCTGGGGTTGGGGCTGACGGCGTTGACGGTGTGGATCGTGCCGCAGTACGTGGGCTCGCTGATCGTCAGTCGATCGGGCATTGCCCAGGCGATCGCGGCCGGCCTGGTCACCACGCTGATCGCGGCGTTGTTGCCGGCGGTCGCGGTGTCGGGGGTTTCGCCGTTGGAAGCCTCGCGGCCGCGGGCCCGCCGGCCGCGGTTGTTCCTGTTGTACGTCGTGGGGCTGGCGGCGCTGGGGTTGCTGGCGTGGCAACATTACGGGCTCATCGCCCACACGCAGCGCGACGTGACGTTCGTGTCGATGGCGGCGGCGGCGATCGTGGTCCTCTACGCCGGTTACGCGCTGCTCGCGGCGCCGGTCGTGCGGATCATCGGCACCCCCGCCGTGGCGCTCGCGGCCCGGCTGCTGCACGTGCGTCATCGGCTGCTCCAGGACCAGGTGGGCTACGCGGTGTGGCGGTCGGCGGGTATCTGCTGCGGGCTGATGGTGGGGTTGTCGCTGATCGTCGCGATCGTGGTGGTCAACAACAGCGTCAGCCGCGGCTGGCAGTTTCCCAAGCAGTTTCCCGCCGCGTTCATCTGGACGTTCGAGACCTTGCCGCCGAACGCGCGCACGCAAATCATCAAGACCCCGGGGGTGGGGGATTTCACGCTAATCAGCTCGATCAACGTGATCGTCGAGGAACGGCGGATCGACGAGCGGTTCCTGCGGGCCTACACGTGGTTCATGGCGGTGGACCCGGATTCTTTCTTCGACCTGGTCAAGCTCGAGTTTCTCGACGGGGAAGGGGACGAGCGTTCGGCGCGGGAAAAGCTCCGCCGCGGTGGATACGTCATCATCGCCGACGATTTTGCTCGTTCGCGTAACAAGCACATCGGGGACCAGGTGAAGATCTGGGACGATCACGCGGGGCGTTGGCGGTTTTTCAAGATCGCGGGGGTCGTGCGTTCGCCGGCACTGGACATCGCGGCCAGCTATTTCCAGATGCTCTCGGAATACAGCGTGGCGGCGTCGGGATCGGTGATGGGCACGCTGCGCGACGCGCGGGAGAAGTTCGGCGTGCGGCGTTACAACCTCGCGTTGCTGAATTTCGATTTGCCACCCGCGCCCCCGCCGCCCGGTTGGCCGCCGTCACGGAACACGCCGGAAGGTCGCAAGCTCCCGGCGCGCTTCTACGACACGAGCATTCCGCTGGCACGTCGTTGGCAGCGTTGGCGTGAGGCGCAGGTGCTGGCGGCGTTGCGTGCGAACCTGCGCGATCCGGGCGTGCGGGTGGGGTCGGTCGGCGACCTGAAGGACGAGATCGACAGCCAACTCAGCGCGGTCACGCGGCTCCTGGCGGCGATTCCCGCCGTGGCCTTGCTGGTGGCTGCGATCGGCGTGGCGAACCTGATGACGGCGAATGTCCACGCACGGGCGCGTCAACTGGCCATCTTGCGGGCGATCGGGGCCACGCGTGGACTCGTCCTGCGGATGGTGATCGGCGAAGCACTCGTGCTGGGGCTGCTGGGCAACGCCTTGGGCCTGGCGCTGGGGTTCCACCTGGCCGGCGATATTACGGATCTGGTCGCCCGCATGTGGGGGTACAAGGTTGCGCTGACCCTTCCGTGGGTGTACGTCCTCTGGACCGTGGCGCTGACGATGGGGCTGTGTGTACTCGCGGGCGTTCTTCCAGCCAGACACGCCTCGCGAACCAATATCGTCGATGCGCTGCATGTGACGTAGGCCGCGCGACTCCGCTTCAGCAAGGTGTTTACCGGAACCGCGCCCGGCGAAAATCCGCCACTCGCGTCGGCTAATCACCACCCGACGGAATTACGCCGATAGAATCTATTGAAAAGCGACCTTCGCCGTGCTACGGTGTGTGAGTGAAGGGGCGATGGCTGGGGCCCCCGGCGAGGTCAGGTAGTTTTTTTGCGTATCGGCCGTGTGCGGCCGCACTCATACTCGTTCATCCTGGGTTCGTAACTCAGCCGACAGCGAACATGGGGTAACACAAGCCGAGCCGCGGGCAGTGAGGCCCGGTCTCGGCGCGCGGGTGCCCAAGGTACGGGCAGAACGAGGTGAGTCGTGGCTGACTTCATCAAGTGCACGTGCGGACATTGCGGCGCGAAATACCGTCTCCCCGCCGAGTTCCAGGGGCGCAAGGCCCGGTGCAAGAAGTGCGGCGAGAAGTTCGAGGTGCCGCGCATCAAGTCGCTCGAAGACAGCGTGCTCGATTGGCTCAACGAGGCCGATGAGGACGTGGAATCGGGGAGCGAGGAAAGCGTCGCCCCACCGCGGATCGTCAACATCCCCAAATCCGCCGCCGAGAGTCAGGATGGCGAAGCTCAAGCGCGGCGAAAAGGCCCAATCCGTATGAAATCGACGCCCGCGACCGCGGGCGAGTAACCCCTGTTTGTCCCGAGAATCGGCGGTCGTATTCCGGCTGTGCGTACGCCCGAGGCGTGAAACCCGGGCGTAAGGTGCGTACCGTCGCCATCGTGCGCAATCGCGCGTGATGCGTCCCACCGAGCTGGCTCACCACCCTGGGCCAAGCCAATCTCCCCCCCGCGTTGATAAAGAAAGCGGGCTTGCCGCCTGAATCGCAGGTATGCCCGCGGTCGGTTTGAACGACGACGGGACCGACGAAGCCCCGTGTCCGGACGGCGTGGGGCCGGGGCCTCCTCACGGGCGGTGGATGTTTTTTTTCGCCGGCCTGCTTGACAAGGGGGCGGCTCTCGTGATACTCATATAGCACTGTAATGGGTCGAATTGTGCAGGGCCGACAAAACTCGCAAGAGACCTAACAAGCGATCAGCCTCACGGCGGGAAGCCGGAAGCCCAAGGTGTTCGGTTGCGCATGCGGCCGGAACGAGGGGGTGAGCCCGACGAAATCGTCGAGGCTGAAGCTCTCAAAACGCGGGGTAATTCTACTCGGCATTGGGTCGTTCGAGGGCACGTATCGTGTTCACACGCAAGCTTCAGCGGCGTATTTACGTCGCGACGGGCGTTTTGCTCGGGTCGATCGGGCTCGGTCTGTCGTTCGGGGCGTACGTGCTCTGGCCGTCGCACCGTGAAGCCGGTTACGAGCCGGGCCAGCCAATCGCTTTCAGCCACAAGCTACACGCCGGTGATCTGTCGATCGACTGCCTCTACTGCCACACGCAGGCGGACCGCGGGCCGCACGCGACGGTTCCGGAGCTGGCGATCTGCATGAACTGCCACGCGCAGGTTCAGCCGAAAGACAAAGCCGGAAAGCTCAAACCCGACATCGCCCGTTTGCTCGACCACTGGAAGCGGGGGGAGCCGGTGGTCTGGAACAAGGTCAACGACGTGGCGGACTTCGTCTATTTCGACCACAGCCGGCACGTCAAGGCGGGGGTCAAGTGCCAGGAGTGCCACGGCCCGGTCGAAACGATGGTACACATGCGACGTGAATACGGATTGAAAATGAGTTGGTGTCTGGGGTGCCACCGGCAGAAGCCGAAACCGTCGGACCCCGCGTATCAGCGCGGCGACAAGACACGAGCGCCGATCAACTGCTCGACGTGTCATCGCTAGATCGAGAGAACCATGTCTGACGCTACGGGCCGAACGTTTCACAGTCTCAAGACGATGCAGCAGCTCAAGCAGGCGGCGTTGCCGACGCACGTCGAGAACTTCGAGCCGCCGGACGGCGTGAGCCGGCGGACGGTGCTGAAGCTGATGATGGGGGCGTCGGCGGCGTTGGCGGCCGGTCTGCCCGGATGCGCCCGCAAGCCGCCCCGCAAGATCGTCAGCCGCGTCAAAGGTCCGGAATACCAGAAGCCCGGCCGGCCGCTCTACTACGCATCGACGTGGACCGCGGGCGGGTTCCCCTACGGTGTGCTGCTCAAAACGGTGGACGGCCGACCGATCAAGGTCGAGGGCAACCCCGACCACCCGATCAACCGCGGCACCACGACCGCCGCGATGCAGGCGGAGATCCTGGCGTTGTATGACCCGGATCGGCTGCGTGGTCCGCGGCAAGGTGGACAATCGCTGTCGTGGGCCGATGCCGACGCCCGGATCACGGCGGCCCTGCGTGAGGCACGCTCGGTAGTGCTGTTGACGCGGGGGACGCTCGGGCCGTCGGAGCGGGCGCTGGTGGACGAGTTTGCCGCACGGGTCGCAGGGTTCGAGCATTTCGTGTGCGAAACCGTGCACGACCAACCACGTCGTCAGGTGTGGCGTGAGGTGTACGGCGCGGATGGTTCGCTCGTACCGCGTTTCGATCGCGCGGCCGTGATCCTGAGCCTCGAATGCGACTTCCTGGCCGGTGACGAACCGGTGCTGGAACACGTCCGGCGATTCTGCGCGGGGCGTCGACTCGACGACACCAACCACCAACACGCCACGATGAGCCGGTTGTACGTGGCCGAAGGCCCGCTGACGCTGACCGGATCGAACGCCGACGAGCGAATCCGCGTGCGATCGTCGGCGTTGGGCGATCTGGCCGACAGCTTGTGGCGGGGGCTGCGCGGCGAAGGCGAGGCGCTGGAGGCGTTTGCCAAGCGGCGCGGTATCGACGGGCGGCGGCTGGCAAGCCTGGCCGCAGACCTGGCAAAGAACCGACAGCGGGCGCTCGTCGTCGCCGGCGGTCATCTGCCGCCGGACGTTCACGCCCGCGTCGCGTTGCTCAACGACGAGCTGCAAGCGGCGGGGCATACGTTGGAATGGAACCCGACGCCACATCGCCTGCCGGCGAGTGATCCGGCGAAGATCGAGGCGGCGTTGTCCGCCGGCCCCGATGTAGTCATCTGCTTGGGGGTCAACCCGGTCTACGACCTGGCGGGGACCAACCTGGCCGGGGCGCTGCAACGCGCCCGCCTCAGCGTGGCGCACAGCCTGCACGCGGACGAGACCGCGGAGGCGTGTACGCTCACGCTGGGCAGCCACCATAACTTCGAGTCGTGGAACGACGCGTCGCCACGCCCCGGAATCGAGTCGCTCTGCCAGCCGGCGATCGCGCCGCTGTTCGACACCCGGCAGGAAGCCGAGTCGTTGCTGACTTGGGTGCGTGCGCTAGCCAAAGCGGATGATCCGATTCGCAAGATCCCGGATTATCACGCGTGGGTACAACAACGCTGGTTCAAGCGGCTCGCGCCCGCCGCGCACGGCGGGACGGACCCGGCCAAGGCCCGCGCGCTGGCGTGGGAGGAATGCCTGCGTCGCGGGGGCTTGTTCGAGGAGCGGAGCATTCCGCTGCCGAAGCTCGACGGGCCGGCGGCCGAGCGTTTGGCGGCTGGGCCATCTGAGACATCCGGTACGTACGAGCTGGTCGTTTTTCCGCACCACGGCGTTCATGACGGACGCCGCGCCAACAACGGCTGGCTCCAGGAGCTGCCGGACCCCGTGAGCAAGCTGGTCTGGGACAACGCGGCGGCGATGAGCCGGAAGACGGCCGAAGGGCTCAAGCTGACACACGGGGACCTGGTTTCGATCTCGGCGGGCGAGGAGCAACTGACGCTGCCCGCGCTGGTGCAGCCGGGTATGGCCGACGGTGTCGTGCTGGTGACGCTCGGGCATGGACGGACGACCGGCGGCGTCGTGGCGCGTGAGGCCGGCGGCGTCAATGTCGCGCCGCTGCTGCGCAAACGTCCGGCGGCGGCGGGCCGGGTCATCGGAAACGTACAACTGGCGGCGGCCGGCGGCCGGCGCAAGCTGGTCCGAACCCAGAAGCAGTTCTCGCAACACGATCGTGGGATCGTGCTCGACGGCGATCTCGCGGAGTTCCGTCACGCGGCGGATTTCGTCAAGCACAAGAAGCACAAGCCCCCGCAAGCGGATCTGTACGAACCCGTGGACTACAAGGGGCACAAGTGGGGGATGGCGATCGACCTGGGCGCCTGCATCGGTTGTGAAGGCTGCATGATCGCCTGCCAAGCCGAGAACAACATTCCCATCGTGGGCCGCGAGCAGTGCGACAAGGGCCGCGAGATGCACTGGATCCGGGTGGACCGCTACCACGACGGGCCGGAAGACGATCCGCGGGTACAGCACCAGCCGATGCTCTGCCAGCACTGCGACCACGCCCCGTGCGAGAACGTCTGCCCGGTGAACGCGACGGCGCACAGTCCCGAGGGGCTCAACGAGATGGTGTACAACCGTTGCGTGGGGACGCGGTATTGCGCCAATAACTGTCCGTACAAGGTTCGCCGGTTCAATTTCCTGCGGTTCCAGCAGGCGCAGTTGCGTGACCCGGTCCAGGAATTGATGTTCAACCCGCAAGTGACGGTCCGCGGCGTGGGGGTGATGGAGAAGTGTACGTTCTGCGTGCAGCGTATCACGGCGGCGAAGCACGCCGCCGCGGACGCCGGCACGCCGCTGCCCGACGGATCGCTCAAGACGGCGTGCGAGCAGGGTTGTCCGGCGCAGGCGATCGTGTTCGGCGACCTGAACGACCCGGACAGCCGGGTATCGAAGCTGCGGGCGTCGGGGCGGGCCTACCACGTCCTGGAGGAGCTGAACATCAAGCCGAACGTGAGTTACCTGGCGCGGGTTCGCAATCCGCACTCGGCGGCGTCCCCGCCGGCGGAGGATTCGCATGGGAGGCATGAGGCATGAGTGCAGAGGCACCAGTCGGAGCTGCGCCGGTCCTGTTCGGGCGTGAAGTTTCGCCGGGCCGGCTGGACGACGACATCTATCGGCCGCTCGAGTCGTTTCCGACCGCGCGGTGGTGGATGTCGATCGCGGTGACGGGCACGCTGGCGGGTGTGTTCTTTTTCTGCGTATGGATCACGGTGACGCGTGGCATCGGGATGTGGGGGAACAACAACCCGGTCGGATGGGGTTGGGCGATCGTGAACTTCGTGTTCTGGATCGGTATCGGCCACGCGGGCACGTTGATCTCGGCGATTCTGTTCCTGTTGCGGCAGAAGTGGCGAACGGGCATCGCGCGTTTCGCCGAAGCGATGACGATTTTCGCGGTCATCTGCGCCATGCAGTTTCCGCTGATTCACACGGGGCGTCCGTGGCTGGCGATGTTCTGGCTGATCCCCTACCCCAACGACCAGAGCATCTACCAGAACTTCCGCTCGCCGCTGGAATGGGACGTTTTTGCCGTCGCGACCTACGGGCTGGTGTCGCTGATGTTCTGGTATACGGGGTTGATTCCCGACCTGGCGATCGCCCGCGACCGAGCCAAGCAGCCGCTACGCAAGTTCGTTTACGGGCTGTTGAGCCTGGGCTGGCAAGGAAGCAACCGCGCGTGGCGTCATTACGAGAAGGCGTACCTGTTGTTTGCCGGGTTGTCCACGCCGCTGGTCCTGTCGGTGCACAGTATCGTGTCGTTCGATTTCGCGGTCTCGGTGGTGCCGGGCTGGCACACGACCATTTTTCCGCCGTACTTCGTCGCGGGGGCGATCTTCAGCGGATTCGCGATGGTCAGCACACTGATCATCCTCATGCGGCGGTTCTTCCACCTGGAGCACCTGATTACGAAGAACCACCTGGAGTTGATGAACAAGATCATCATCGCCACGTCGCT
>JALSRY010000647.1 GCA_026984555.1 Phycisphaerae bacterium | reverse complement strand
GGCATCACTCGGCGGAGCATTGATCCGCGAGCGTCATTCCATCGGCGGAGCGCCCCGCCGGCGCTTGGTTTCACCCCGCAAACGCTTTTCGCGCAACCGCCGCTCCCGAGAGCCGCGTGTCGGTCGCGTCGGTCGGCGGGGGCGGCGACGGCGCAGCGCTTCGACGAGCAATTCGATCAACCGCTGCTCGGCCGCGGCGCGGTTACGACGCTGCGAGCGTTCCCGCTGACTGACGACGCGCAGCCGGCCGTCGTGGGCCAGCCGCGTCGCGAGTCGGCGGGCGATTCGACGGCGTTGCGTGGTGTCAAAACACGGACAGTGTTCAAAATCCAGCAGCAATGTGACGCGGGTGCTGACCTTGTTGACGTGTTGTCCCCCCGGGCCGCCCGATCGCGCGAAGCGTACTTCCATCCACGGTTCGAGCTCGGCGATGTTTGGCGACGAATCGAGCATGGTTTTTCGCGTCCGCCGCCGGGGTCACGGAGCGGCAGCATCCGGGTGTGGTCTGCCGGCGGACCGCCTATTGTCGGGCCCACATGATCAGCAGGGTGATGAGGCCGACCAGAACGCTGACACCGGCCAGGATGACGCGCCAGTGCTGCAAGCGTACCTGTTTTTCCGCCGCCGCCGCTGCCCGCTCGGCAGGCGTGAGCGCTCCCGAGCCCCCGGCCCGAGAAACGGCCACGTCACGGGCCGACATCACGCCTTTCTTGGCAGCCTTGGCCGCGGCTTTGGCCTGTTTCTTTGCGATCTTCGCGTCGTAAGTTCCCATCGTCCTGCGTCCGACTCGCCTGGAGCCATTTTCTGCCCACAACCCCCTAGGGCCTCGCGCCCACGCCCCGCGGGGAAACCTCCTCCCACGGGGGTATTCTCCCTGCCTGATAGATTATTGCGCCGTCGCTCCCGCTCGGCCAGTACCCTTTCGTACACGACCCGCGGTGCGCGGTCGCACCCGCCGTGCACCGCGCACATTCCGGCATCGTAATGCCCCCGGAAGCGTGACGCGGCGAGCTCGGTCGTTGGCCTTGCGGAGCAGATTCGTTACAGTCCGCCGATATGTTCCGTGGGCCGCCCGGCCCACCCACGACGGTCTTCTTGCGAGTTTCACCCATGCCCCAAGCGAAACGACTCCTGCTGGTGCGTCACGGGCTCCCCGACTACGCCGGCGCAAAGCGAGGCGACGAACCACCCGGGCCGCGGCTCTCGTACATCGGCATCCGGCAGATCGAGCAGGCGATTCCGACGCTCGTCGATGCCAACCCCGAAGCGGTCTATGCCTCGCCACTCGAACGCGCTGCCCAGAGTGCGCGTCTCGCCGCCGCCACACTCGACCTGCCCGTCCGTATCGAAAGCGACTTGAAAGAGTGGCACCGCACCGAACGGCTCTACCGGGTCAACGAGCGCAGCGCACGCTGGCTGCACCGCTGGCTGTGCGCGGGGCAATCGTGTGCCGCGGTGTTCGGTCATGCGTCGCCGCTGCTGTCGATCATCCGTACCGCGCTCTACCTGCCGCACTTCTCGTGGTGGCGACCCACCCCCCGCCCCGCTGCCGACGGTCGCGTGCACCCGGGCGACGCTGCGCAACGTGCCGCCCCGGCGCCGCCTGGTCCGCTCCGGGACCGCCCCCAGGATCGCGTGCGCAAGCCGCGCTTCGTGATCGACACGTGTGACCGCTTCGAGTTCGCGATGGGAGCCGTCTACGAGCTGCGCTTCACACCCGAGCGGGTCACGGCTCG